>CAZILU010000005.1:0-47592 GCA_964540165.1 uncultured Mariniphaga sp. | reverse complement strand
CTACGACCTACGGATTAACAGTCCGCCGCTCTAACCAACTGAGCTACTAGGGAATATTTGTTTTTCTCAGAACCCTTGCTTTTTTAAAGCGATGCAAAAATAACAGCTTTTCGGAAAAGAAAAAATTTTTTGCAAAAGAATTCTGCTTTTTCGCCTCTTTTTAAAATAAACGTTTTCTCTTTACCAGGTATGCCAGCAGCACTTCGGCAAAATCTTTATTGATGTCGGCTTCAGCCAAATCAATCTGATACTGGCCGCACTTCACCTTCAGCTCATCAAAATAGCTTTTCACCGTTGATATGTAACTGCTTTTAACCTCATTCGGATTCAGCTTCACCACGTGACCGGTCTCCAGATCGATAAAGCGGTGTGGACGGTTGCTAAATTGAAACTCCCGCTCCTGTAGATGATCCGTTACATGAAAGAGCAGCACCTCATGTTTATTGTAGCGAAGATGCTGCAGGGCTGAAAAAAGATCTTCCGTTTTCCGGTGGTCCATCATATCACTAAAAATAACCACCAGCGAACGCTTGTGAATATTCTCGGCTATCTGGTGCAGCACATCGGTTGTATTGGTGTTTTTTCGAAGATGAAGGTTTTCCGGCCGGATCAGCTCCGACAGTTTTCCATACATCAGTTCAGCATTTACCGGGGATAGCCTGGGCAAAGAGTGAAATTCAATGGCATCGGAAAAAAGGGTAAGACCAACGGCATCGCGTTGCTTGCGAAGTAGATAGATCAAAGCAGCTGCTATATAAACCGAAAAAGCCAGTTTGTTTCTAAGAGCTCCACGCCCCTTCACATAAGGGAATAGCATCGAAGAAGAGGTATCCAACACCAGTTGGCAGCGAAGATTAGTCTCCTCTTCATACTGTTTGACAAACAATTTGTCTGTCCGGGCAAAAAGCTTCCAGTCGATGTGTTTAGTCGATTCACCCTGGTTGTACTGCCGGTGCTCAGCAAACTCCACAGAAAAACCATGAAACGGACTCCGGTGAAGGCCGGTGATAAATCCTTCAACCACCTCGTGAGCGACCAAACCCAGATTATCAAACTGGTGAAATTGTTCTATGTCTAAAATATTCTTCAATGGCGAAAGTCAAATCCGGAAAGAAAAGCTCCGGATTAAGTAATCTAACAATTTATATGCAAAAACATGACTTACAAAAGAGCTTCAAGCTTCGAAACAAATGCCTGCTTAGGTGCAGCTCCTACCTGTTTATCAACGACTTCACCATTTTTAACGAATAAAACGGTCGGAATATTTCTGATGCCGAATTTCATGGCGATATCGGGATTTGAATCAACATCTACCTTTCCAACAACAGCTTTCCCTTCATACTCTCCGGCCATCTCTTCCACAATGGGGGCGATTATCCGGCACGGGCCGCACCAAACAGCCCAAAAATCAATCATTACAGGTTTATCGGAAGCGGTTACCAATTCATTAAAATTGGCATCGGTAATTTCTATTGCCATATTACTATCTATCTTAATGTTTAACTTTTACAAAATTACTTAATTAATTCGATAACCAATGCCGGGCCTCTCTTTAAAAAACTGCAGCATCCGATTGGTTAATTCGATGCGTGTATTTCTTGAAAACAGATGAATATACATATTGTTCTCCGGATCGTACACATTAAACTTCAATAAGGCCTGCCCTTTATTGTTTTTGGCAAGCATTTCAATCTCCTCAACAATCATTTGATCCAGCAGATCTACCGGCAGATTAATCGTGACACTCTTCACCCGGATTTTTCTGGCTTCGCTTAGCAGTTCGATAACAGATGCCTTGAACTCCCAGGTATCGCTGCTGTTAAATCTTGGCCGGACAGATCCTTTCACCATCAGGAAAAGGCCCGTTTTGCAAAAATTGTGAAAATTCACATAATCCTGTCCAAAAAAGAAAAACTCATAGGAGTCGGTATAGTCTGAAAGTGTCAATGTGCTGAAAGGATTTCCGTTTTTAGAGGTTCCCTCACGTGCCGCGGTCACCATCCCTCCAAAGGTAAACTCCCGGTCGTGATACTTGTCGATATCATTTTTCAGATCTTTCAGTGCCACCTCCCGGCTGCAAAAATTCTCAATCTCCAGCTTATAATCGTCAAGCGGGTGAGCCGACAGATAGATCCCGATCAGACTCTTCTCCTTATCCAGCAGAACAATCTTCGGCCACTCTTCAACCTCCGGAACCGGCGGTTTTTTAACATCAACCGCACCGCCCAGGTCGCCAAAAAGAGTCTGTTGCATGCTTTGACTTTCGGTCTGGATTTTATTCCCGTATCGAATCAGTTTCTCGATAAAGGTCGTATTGTCATTATCGCTCTCGCCTTCAAAGAAGCAGCGTCGCCTGATTCCCTCCAGACTGTCGAATGCTCCTGCCATGGCCAGCGCTTCCAAATTTTTCTTATTAACGGTCTGGAGATTTACCTTCTCTACAAATTCATAGATATTTTTAAACGGACCATGAACTTTCCTGGCTTCAATGATATCCCTGGCAGCCCCTTCCCCCATCCCCTTAATGGCGGCCATACCAAAACGGATATCACCATTTTTATTGGCTGTGAATTTTGAAAAGCTTTCGTTTACATCGGGCCCCAATACATGGAGGTTCATCCGGCTGCACTCGTTCATCAACTTGGTTATGTCGGTAATGTTGTTCAGGTTCCGGCTTAAGTTGGCAGCCATAAACTCTCCCGGAAAATGAGCTTTAAGATACCCTGTCTGATAGGCAATGTAGGCATAGCATACCGAGTGCGACTTATTAAATGCATAGGAAGCAAATGCTTCCCAGTCTTTCCATATCTTATCGATCACCTGATCGGGATCTTTCCCGACCAGCTTACACTCATCCATAAACTTGAAGTTGGCCTTGCACCCACTCACAAACTTCACCTTCAACTTCGTCATGAGCGCTGTAATCTTCTTCCCCATGGCCTTCCGCAGGGTGTCGCTGTCTCCCCTGGTAAAGTTTGCCAGCAACCGCGAAAGCAACATCACCTGCTCCTGAAATACCGTAATGCCGTAGGTTTCACTAAGATACTGTTCCATCATCGGAATGTCGTAATCCACCTTTTGCCGGCCATGTTTCCGGGAAATATAGGATGGAATATACTCCATAGGCCCGGGGCGATAGAGCGCATTCATAGCCACCAGGTCTTCAAACCGGTTAGGTTTCAACTCCCGAAGGTGCTTTTTCATTCCCTCCGACTCAAACTGAAAGATTGCCGTAGTTTCACCGTGACTGAAGAGTTCAAAGGTCTTTTCATCATCCCATGGAATTTTATCGATATCGATCTCAATCCCTTTCGAAAGCTTGATATTTTCAAGGGTCTCCTTAATAATAGAGAGCGTTTTCAATCCTAAAAAATCCATCTTCAGCAGTCCAATCTCTTCCACAAATCGTCCGTCGTACTGGGTAGTAGGAAGATTCTCCTCATCTTTTGTCGGCATCAGGGGAATATGATCGGTCAGCGGATCACGGCTGATCAAAATACCACAGGCGTGTACGCCCGATTGCCGCACCGATCCTTCGAGGGTCTCTGCAAACTTAATCGTTTTGGCAATCAACGGATTATCCGAATTTCGTTCCTTCTTTAGATCCGGGCTCTCCTTAAAAGCTCGGGTGAAGTTCATCTTAGGCGCATCGGGCACCAGTTTAGTCAACCGCTCGGCTTCCGGCAACGGAAGCTTCAATACCCTGGCTACATCTTTAATAGCCATCTTGGTTGCCATCGTACCGAAAGTACAGATGTGTGCCACTTTATCATGCCCATATTTGTTCACTACATATTCGAGCACCTGCTGACGACCATCATCATCGAAATCGATATCCACATCAGGAAGGGAGATGCGGTCGGGATTCAGAAACCGCTCAAAAAGAAGATCATATTTGATCGGATCGATATTGGTAATTCCGGTGCAGTAAGAAACAGCAGCTCCGGCAGCCGAACCGCGCCCCGGCCCCACCAGCACACCCATTTTTCGAGCTGCATTGATAAAATCCTGAACGATAAGAAAATACCCCGGATAGCCCATCTCCTTAATCGTTTGTAGTTCGAAGTCCAGCCGGGCTGCCACCTCATCGGGCACGGGATTGCCATACCGCTCCTCTGCACCAATATATGTCAGGTGCCTCAGGTATTCCGACTCCTGCTTTACCCGAAGCGCCTTCTCATAGCCACCCAGCCGGGTAAAAACCTCTTCATTAAACTCTTCCCTCAACTTCTCCTCTGTATACTCTTTCCTGAAATCATCGAGGGTACCAAACTCAGCAGGTATTGGGAAAAACGGCATAATGGGTGCAGAATCCAACGCATACACCTCCACCTTTTCAACAATCTCCATGGTATTTGTTAAGGCCTCGGGTATATCGGCGAAAAGATCGTTCATCTCCTGCTGAGTCTTAAACCATTCGTGTTTGGTATAACGCATCCGCGAAGGATCATCAATATCCTTTCCCGTATTCAAACAGATAAGCAGGTCGTGCGCATCGGCATCTTCCGCATTAGTAAAATGAACATCGTTGGTAGCAATTACCTTAACATGATATTTCCTGGCTAATTGCAGGAGGTGTTGGTTGACCATCACCTGGTTCTCATAAACATTCTCCCGCTGCGCCGGATCCTCTGCAGGATGCCGCATCAGCTCCAGGTAAAAGTCGTTACCAAAAACCCGTTGAAACCATACAATTGACTCTTCCGCTTCCCTGAAATTGTTCTTCATGATCAGCTGGGGAATCTCTCCGCCAAGGCAGGCAGAAGAGACGATCAATCCCTCGCTGTGCGCCTCAAGCAACTCTTTGTCGATCCTGGGCTTGTAATAAAATCCCTCGTTGTTTGCTATCGAAATAAGCTTGATCAGATTTTTATATCCGGCCAGATTCTTTGCCAGCAACACCAAATGATTTCCATAACGGTCGACCACATCCGACTTGTCAGTCATTCTCCGGGAAGCCACATAGGTCTCACAACCCAGTATTGGTTTAATGCCCGCCTTCAGACAGGTTGCATGAAACTCCTTAATGCCGAACATGCTGCCATGATCGGTCAGCGCCAACGCTATCATTCCGTCAGACTTAGCCTTATTGACAAGAGCTGAAACGCTCGCAGCTCCATCCAAAATGGAGTATTGTGAGTGGACATGCAGATGTGTATATGGTATCATAAGCAACGAATTTTCCTTCAATTAAGAGATCTGTTTGTATAATATTTAACCCGGCTTTCCGGTAAGCGTTACACCCGTCAAAAAAAATAACGCACCGATAAAATTACTATTTTTAACCGGCACAGGGGACTATTGTTCATAAAAAAACGAGAATAAAAAACCCGGCGTTCCGGCCGGGTTTTTTCCCAAAGACAAAAAAACGCCTACATATTTTTCTCTATCAAAACCCGGATCTCCTCCAGCTCCTCCGGTCCCATTTTCAGCTTTTCTGAAAAATGAAGAAGATCGGCTTCATGCTGCATAGGCACCAGATGTATATGAGCATGAGGCACCTCAAGTCCCAGAACCATCACCCCGACTTTTTTACACGGAATCGCCTTTTTCAATCCCGCAGCTACCTTTTTGGCAAACAGTTGAAGTCCGGTGTATAGTTCATCATCGAGATCAAACAGGTAATCAACCTCCTTTTTTGGAATAACCAGCGTATGACCTTTAGCCACCGGAAATATATCCAAAAACGCCAAAAAATTCTCATCTTCGGCAACCTTCAGGGCAGGTATCTCACCCTGTACAATTTTAGTGAATATGGATGCCATCGTATCAAATGTTAAAGTGAAATTTCAACAATCTCAAAAGTGATCAACCCGGAAGGAACTTTAATCTCCACCGTGTCGCCCACCTTTTTGCCCATTAATCCCTTGGCAATGGGTGTCGTTGCAGATATCTTTCCCTGCTTTAAATTGGCTTCACCTTCGGGAACGATCGTGTACTCCATGACAGAGTTATTTTTTTTATTGAGAATCTTTACCGTATTTAAGATCTGAACCTGTGACGTATCAACTTTCGATTCATCCAAAATACGTACATTGGCAATTTTCGACTGCAGCTCTGCAATCTTAGCCTCAAGCATTCCCTGCGCATCTTTGGCTGCATCATACTCTGCATTCTCCGAAATATCACCTTTCTCAATGGCCTCACCAATAAGTTTTGATATCGCGGGACGCTCGATATTGATCATGCGATCCAGATCCTCTTTCATCTTTTTCAGCCCTTCACGGGTTAAATATGTTACTTGTGACATCTCTTTCCTCCTCTTTTCTTTATGCTATATAAAAACAGAAAGAATTCCGGTAGTCCGGAACTCTTCCTTCGGCAAATGTATACAATTTCCCTGATATTAAAAACTACTTTGGTTAAAATTATTAAATATGAATTGCTTATAATTCTCAGATGTACTTCCTCTGAAGAATCTCACTGTAAATAACCGCTTGCTTCACCGGAAATCTCCTCCTTTTCACAGGCTGAACCTCCTTTTTCACCGGTACACTTTTGGAAAATACCGTTTGAACCACCCTGGATCCTTCATGTTCCGGTCGAAACCGGTACTCATCGACGACCTTCGGCGTTGGTTTCTGTTCTGCAACAACAACCTTCTCCGACTCCTGAGGTCGGGCCTCTTCCCACTTATCTTCCAAAAAATCCCACAAATCCTCCTTTGGACGTCGTTCAACGACCACGTTGGCAGCCGGACTGCCTTTCTTTTTATTCTTCTGCCCAAAAATTCCGGCAATAATAAACACAACCGTCAGAAGTAAAACGAGAAGATCATCCATTTTCTTTGCATATTTGCAGAAATAATCTGCTTTTTAAGTTTGAAGTAAATATAGAAAAAATGCGCCAGTTAAGATCAAAACATAAGAACTATTTTCTCCTTTTGCTGCTATTGGCCTTGACACCAACTTCTTGCGACAAAATCATTAACTCTCCGATACCCGATGTTTATGTCTACTTTCCCATCAACCTGTCGATCGTCAACGAACTGACAGTTGCCGGAAATTCAGTTTACTTTTCAGGGGTTGGCTATGCCGGAGTGATTGTCTGTTGTGAACAACCCGGTGTCTATTATGCATACGATGCCGCCTGTACCGAAGAGGCCAGCCGCAGTTGCATCGTAGAGGCAGAAGGATTTTTGGCTGAATGCCCCTGCTGTGGTTCCCGCTATTTACTGAACAGCAATGGTTATCCGGCTTCTCCTCCTGCCACGATACCCCTGAAACAGTACCAGGTAACGGTGCTCAATGCCTATGAACTTCTGGTTTACAATTAAAAAAAAAACGGAATCAATTCTGACCCCGTTAAACCATCTGAAATACGATTTGAATCAATATCTGTAGTGATCCGGTTTATACGGACCATCTTTGGGCACTCCCAGGTAGCGCGACTGGTCATCAGTAAGGCGGGTAAGTTTAACGCCCAACTGTTCCAGATGCAACCGGGCAACCTCTTCATCCAGTTTTTTGGAAAGCCGGTAAACATCGATCTCATAATTGTTCTGCCAGAGGTCTATTTGTGCGAGCGACTGGTTGGTAAATGAGTTGCTCATCACAAACGACGGATGGCCGGTGGCACATCCCAGGTTTACCAGGCGTCCTTCTGCGAGCAGAAAAATTGAGTTTCCTCCGGAGAAGGTATATTTATCGACCTGAGGTTTAATATTAAGCTTCGTAATCCCCGGCCATTTCTGCAGTTTCGCCACCTGAATCTCATTATCAAAGTGGCCGATATTGCACACGATGGCCTGGTCTTTCATCCGTGACATATGCCCGGCAGTGATCACATCCTTGTTACCGGTGGTCGTCACGAAGATATTTCCTTCGTCAATAGCCTCTTCCATCTGTTTCACTTCGAAACCCTCCATTGCAGCCTGCAGCGCACAGATAGGGTCAATTTCGGTGACAATTACCCGGGCGCCATAACCGCGCATGGAGTGCGCACATCCCTTTCCGACATCACCATAACCGGCTACGACCACCACTTTGCCAGCGATCATCACATCGGTAGCCCGCTTAATACCGTCGGCCAACGATTCGCGGCACCCGTACAGATTATCAAATTTCGATTTCGTAACGGAGTCGTTTACGTTGATCGCAGGGAAGAGCAGCTTCCCCTCCTCCTTCATCTGATAGAGGCGGTGTACACCGGTGGTAGTCTCTTCCGAAACACCTTTCAGCTCTTTGGCTGCACGATGCCAGCGGGCAGGATCTTGCAGCAGGATCTTCTTCAAAAGCTTATTCAGCTCCTCCTCATCTTCACCGCCGGCAGGAATATCCAATACTACCGCATCATCTTCTGCTTCATATCCGCGATGTACCATCAGAGTTGCATCGCCCCCGTCATCCACAATCAGGGTCGGGCCTTTCCCGTCGCCAAAGTCAAGCGCCTGGTCGGTGCACCACCAGTACTCGGAGAGTGTCTCCCCTTTCCATGCAAATACAGGAATTCCGGCTTTGGCTATGGCTGCCGCTGCATGATCCTGTGTAGAAAATATATTACAACTGGCCCATCGTACCGAAGCTCCTAATTCAACCAGGGTCTCAATCAGTACAGCCGTTTGAACCGTCATATGCAGACTACCGGTAATGCGGGCTCCCGTTAAGGGTTTCGCCGGACCAAATTTTGCCCGGATAGCCATCAGCCCCGGCATCTCCTTCTCCGCAATATCAATCTCTTTACGACCAAAACCGGCCAACGAGATATCTGCCACTTTATATGCTAATTTCTCTGTTACCACTTCACTCATCTGAAAAATAGTTTATAAATAAAAAAATAAAAACGGGACAAAGGTAATAAATTCCCGGGGAACTTCCCCAGGTTACCTGCCGTGGATTATAAATGTTAATTCCCCAGATCGGAGAGAAACTTGATGCGCATCAGCCGGATATCCTCCTCTGAATATTCATCCTCTCCCAGTTCTGCCAGGGCATCCTCAACGGAATCGCTGTGTGCCTCTTTGAAATAGTCGAAGACCTCCTCCTGATGGTCCTCATCGATCACATCGTTTACATAATAGTCGATATTCAGCTTAGTCCCGGAGTTGACAATGGCTTCTACCTCTGAAATAACATCCCGAACTTCAATACCTTTCAGGCTGGCAATATCATCGAAGGAGATTTTACGATCGATGCTCTGGATGATAAAGACCTTCATTTTTGACTTATTGGCGACACTTCGGACGATCATGTCGTCTGGTCGTTCGATCTCATTCTCTTCAACGTATTTTTCGATCAGTTCCACAAACTCCTTCCCATACCTGACCGCTTTCCCCTGACCAACGCCCTGGATTTTCTGAAGCTCCTCCAGGGAAATGGGGTATTGAATCGACATATCGGCCAATGAGGGATCCTGAAAAATCACGAAAGGCGGGAGGTTCTTGCGTTTGGCAATTTTCTTGCGCAACTCCTTGAGCATGGAGAATAGAATTGGGTCGCCGCTGGTAGCTCCGGAGGGTGCACCCCCCCCTTCCATCAGCTCTTCCTCCTCCTCATAGTCGTGGTTTCGTACCAGCATAAAGCTGGATGGATGTTTTAAAAATGCATGCCCCTCGGGCATTACTTTCAAAAGCCCGTAGTTTTCAATATCCTTATTAATCAACCCCCGAATCATTGATTGCCTGAATACCGCATTCCAGAAACGTTCATCGTGGTCGGTGCCCGATCCAAACGACTTAATGGTATAGTGCCTGAACGATTTGATTGCTGCCGTTTTATTTCCGATAAGTATATTGGCGATATGTTCTGCCTTATACTGTTCATTCACCTCCAGGATCGCTTTCAACGCACGTACCACCTCATCTTCCGCCTCTACCTGCTCTTTTGGATTCAGGCAGTTATCGCAGTTACCGCAGTTGGTGTGTGGATAGATCTCTCCGAAATAGTGCAACAGAATGATTCTGCGACAGATCGCAGACTCAGCATAAGAAACCGTATCGAGCAGGAGTTGTTTTCCAATCTCCTGTTCAGCCACCGGTTTCCCGTGCATAAACTTCTCCAGCTTTTGAATATCCTTATAACTATAGAAGGTGATGCATTGCCCCTCCCCACCGTCACGGCCGGCCCTGCCGGTCTCCTGGTAGTATCCCTCCAGGCTCTTGGGAATATCGTAGTGGATCACAAAGCGAACATCCGGCTTATCGATGCCCATGCCAAAAGCGATGGTAGCCACAATCACATCCACATCCTCCATCAGAAACCGGTCCTGGTTTGCCGAGCGGGTAGCTGCATCCATGCCGGCATGATACCCCAGGGCTTTAATGCCGTTTACCTGGAGCGTTTCGGTCAGCTCCTCCACCTTTTTTCGGCTCAGGCAGTAAATGATACCCGATTTCCCCTCATTCTGCTTGATGAAACGGATAATCTGGGCTTCGGGCTTCACCTTGGGCCGTATCTCATAATAGAGGTTCGACCGGTTAAACGAAGCCTTAAAAACAGCTGCGTCAAGAATTCCCAGGTTTTTTTGAATATCGTGCTGCACCTTGGCGGTGGCGGTAGCGGTCAAGGCAACAAGGGGAGCCTGTCCGATCTCCTCTACAATCGGTTTGATTCTCCGGTATTCCGGACGGAAATCATGTCCCCACTCCGATATACAGTGTGCTTCATCAATCGCATAAAAGGAGATCTTCACCTTTTTAAGAAACTCAATATTATCCTCTTTAGTTAACGACTCCGGTGCCACATAAAGCAGTTTGGTCCTGCCGGCTAATACATCGGCCTTAACCTCCTGAATGGCACTCTTCGAGAGTGACGAATTCAGAAAATGAGCAACATAATCTTCGGTTTGCATTCCCCGGATGGAGTCAACCTGATTTTTCATCAAGGCAATCAGCGGAGAGATCACTATGGCAGTTCCCTCCAACAAAAGAGCCGGCAACTGATATATTAATGACTTTCCACCACCCGTGGGCATTAAAACAAAGGTATTGTGACCATCAATCACACTTCGAACCGCATCTTCCTGTTGTCCCTTGAAGCGATCGAAGCCAAAATATTGTTGCAAATATTCTGTTAAAGAAACATTTTTATCCATTTTTCAAATCTCCCTAACTTCCTTCCTCTAATTCATGAATCCTAAATTATTAAAAGTATCAATAACTACCATAAGATTTACCTCTTTTTTTAAATTAATTGCATTGATTTAAATTAAGGCCCTCGGAAAAGGGTCGAATGAGCGGAAGTATTTATATTTGTGAAGTTTTAAAATGCACGATTTCATGAGCGAAGATACGAAAAAAGAGGAGCAAGCAAGCAGCGAGCGTGGCAGCAAACGAAAAAAAGGATTAAAAACAGCCTATGCAGAGATGTCTTTCCTGGAACACCTGGAAGAGCTGCGCTGGCACATCATCCGGTCTGCCCTGGCCATTATGGTATTTGCCATCGCGGCATTTATCATGAAAGACTTTATCTTCGATACGGTGATCCTGAATCCCAGAAATCCCGGGTTCTGGACCAACCGCATGTTCGCGAAGCTGGCCGAGCTCACTCACTCCGATGCGTTGAGAATCAACGAAAAAGCCTTAGAACTGATCAGCATTAAAATCGCCGATCAGTTTATGGTTCACTTTATGGTATCCATCATAGCCGGCTTTATTTTAGCATCACCGGTCGTCTTTTATGAGGTATGGCGGTTTATCAAACCCGCGCTGTACGATAACGAAAAGAAATATGCCAGTGGCGCGGTATTTTTCACCTCCATCCTTTTTATCATGGGCGTACTGTTTGGGTACTTTCTCATCGTTCCGCTATCAATTCATTTCCTGGGAACATACAACGTCTCCAGCGATGTAACCAACCAGATCAATCTGCGCTCCTACATAGGCTCGGTTACATCCATTTCATTAGCTTCGGGCGTTGTCTTTCTGCTGCCCATCTTCAGCTTCTTTCTGAGTAAGGTAGGCCTTTTGACACCGACCTTCATGAGAACCTACCGAAAGCACTCTTATGTAGTTCTTTTGCTTCTCTCTGCCATCATTACGCCGCCCGATGTTTTCAGCCAGGTCATGGTGTTTGTACCGCTATTCTTCCTGTATGAAGTGAGTATTTTTATCTCAAAGCAGGTCAATAAAAAACGGGAAAAAGAGCTGGACGATATATAGTATTCATTTAAAAGACGATATTTACCCACATGATTCTTCGTGCAGAAAATATAGTAAAGAGGTACCGGAAGCGGACAGTCGTTAACAAAGTAAGCTTTGAAGTCAATCAGGGAGAGATCGTCGGATTGCTGGGACCAAACGGCGCCGGCAAGACTACCTCATTTTATATGATCGTTGGATTGATCCGGCCCCTGTCGGGCAACATCTTCCTCGATGATGAAAACATCACCAGCCTGCCGGTTTACAAGCGGGCACAAAAAGGGATCGGATACCTGGCCCAGGAGGCATCGGTATTCAGGCAGCTAAGCATCGAAGACAACCTGAAGGCTGTGCTTGAAATGACCTCATACAGCAAAGAGTATCAGCGGGAAAAGGTAGAGACGCTGATCCATGAGTTCGGACTGCAACACATCCGGAAAAGCAAGGGGATTCAGCTCTCGGGCGGTGAGAGACGCCGTACCGAAATAGCCCGCGCCCTGGCCATCGACCCAAAATTTATTCTCTTAGATGAACCATTCGCCGGTGTCGATCCCATTGCCGTGGAAGATATCCAGCAAATCGTCAGAAAACTGAAAGAGAAAAACATCGGGGTCCTGATTACCGACCACAACGTGCACGAAACCCTCTCCATTACAGACCGCTCCTATCTGCTCTTTGAAGGATCTATTATGAAAGCAGGTACTGCCCACGATTTGGCAAACGATGCCGACGTTCGCAGGGTCTACCTGGGCCAAAACTTTGAACTAAGGTAACTTACAGGTCTCCCGGTAATACTCATTTTTATAAAATTAATAGAGAATTAATTTCCGGAAAAAAATTTCATGAAAATTTGGTGAATAACAAAATTGAAGTATTTTTGCAGTCCCAATTTTAGGGTAATAAGTAGGAAGGCCCGTTCGTCTAGGGGTTAGGACGCCAGGTTTTCATCCTGGTAGCAGGGGTTCGATTCCCCTACGGGCTACAAATTTTAAGAATTAGATAAAATGGCAAATCATAAGTCAGCGTTAAAAAGAATTAGGCAGAACGACAAAAAGAGGGTTGAGAACAGGTATTACGCCAAAACAACCCGCAATGCGATCAAAGAGTTGCGCAATGAACTGAATAAGGAGGAAGCTACAAAAAAGTACCCGAAAGTTGTTGCCATGATTGACAAGCTTGCCAAGAAAAATGTTATTCACAAAAACAAAGCAGCCAATCTCAAATCAAAGCTTGCGCTAAAAGTGAATAGCTTATAATAAGATATTATCTTTAGTGAACAGGCCTTTCCGAAATTCGGAAAGGCTTTTTTTTTTGAATAAATTTGAAATAATGGCCTGAAACGCCTATTTTTAAAAATTCAATACAAACCCAAACACAACACGACCATGAATGATTATAAAAAGCTAAAGATCAAAGAGTGGGCCGTTGAAGAGCGGCCCAGGGAAAAGATGCTGGCCCAGGGTCCCCGGACGCTTTCCGATGCCGAACTAATCGCCATTCTGATCGGATCGGGAAATTTGGAGGAGACTGCCGTTGAACTTAGCCGGAGAATCCTCTCCTCGGCGAACAACAACCTCAACGAGCTGGGGCGTCTGGGAGTCAGCTCCCTGCAGTCGTTTAACGGCATTGGCGCAGCAAAGGCGGTTTCGATCATCGCCGCGCTGGAGTTAGGCAGGCGAAGAAGAGATGCCGGAGTATTTGACAAAAAAAAGGTGACGTGCAGCCGCGATGCTGCCGACTTCTTCATGCCCCTGCTGGGTGATCTCGCTCACGAAGAGTTCTGGGTCATGCTGCTCGACCGCGGTAATAAAATCACGGGGCACTTCCTGATCAGCCGGGGAGGGATCACCGGAACCGTCATCGATGTTCGCCTCATCCTGAAAAATGCTCTTGAAAAGGGAGCCGTCTCACTCATCTTATGCCATAACCACCCGTCGGGAACCATGCAAGCTTCTGATGCCGATCTGAAGATTACCCGAAAAATAAAAGAGGCTGCCATTATCATGGATATTTCCGTATTAGACCATATTATTATCGGACAAAACTGCTATCTTAGTCTGGCCGATGAAGGCATGCTGTAAACCAATGGTTGATCCGGATGATTTTAATCTATACAGATAAACTTAATTCCCGACTGGAGTATATCGCCCATGTACTCTTTACATCCATTCTTCAACAAGAAATCACGTTTACCAGTGATCCGGCCGTTTTTGCTGACGCTGATCTCCCCAAACTCAACTACTCAGCCCGAAGATTCGAACATGCGATCAATATCACCCCACACACCCTGCTCTTTAACCGGGAGCTGGCAATCCCCGAATCAGAGCCGGTCATGGTTGAGAATCAACACCTCTTTTTTAAAAGCCCGGGCAATTCCAACCTGCCGTCCGATCCGCTGGCTGCCTCTTTCTACCTGATTACGCGCTACGAGGAGTACCTGAACAACCACCGCGATGCACACGGACGGTTTCCTGCAGAATGCAGTATATTGACAAAATTCAATCTCCTGAGAAAGCCCGTGGTCAATATATGGGCCCGCATCCTTGGAGAGAAGATGGCAAAGCAGTTCGCCGGATTTTACTTACCGGAACCCCGGTTCACCTTCATTCCAACCATCGACATCGATAATGCCTGGGCTTATGCCCACAAAGGATTTTGGCGGAGTGCAGGAGCCCTGGCCAGGGCGGCCATCACCCATCCCGGAACGGATGTAAAAGAACGGATCGAAGTGCTGCTGCGAAAGAAAAGAGATCCTTTCGATACCTATCGGCTGTTGAACGAATGTTTCGAAGGAAGAGAGGAGCAGGTTCGCTTTTTCTTTCTTTTAGGTGATTACAGCCGGTACGATAAAAATATCAGCTGGAAAAACCACCATCTGCAGCAGTTGATTCGTGAAACTGATCAGAGATACCGGGTCGGGATCCATCCCTCCTACTCCGCTTCCCAATCGAAAGAGAGCCATCTGATCTCTGACGAACGCCGGCGGCTGGAGAAGATTACCGGTAAAAAGATTACCCGAAGCCGGTTCCATTACCTGAAACTGCATATTCCCGAGAGTTATCGCCACCTGATAAAAGCCGGTATTTCAGAGGATTACTCCATGGGGTATCCTTCTCATACGGGATTCAGAGCAGGCATCTGCACACCCTATTTTTTTTACGATTTACACCGGGAGGCCACAACATCACTGAAAATTATTCCGTTTCAGGTTATGGATGTCACGCTTAAAGACTACTTGAAACTAACCCCCGAAGAGGCAATGACTGAGATCGGGGAGCTGATGGCGGAAGTCAGAAAGTGCGGAGGAATCTTTTCAGCCATTTGGCATAATGAATCCCTGACAGGAAGAGGGGCATGGAAAGGATACGATGATCTGTTCAGAAAAATGATTGAAATGGGATTTGATCAAAGGTATGAGTAAACCGGAAAAGATAAGATATCTGCACCACCGGGAGATCGATTACAACCGGTGGGACGAGTCTGTTTCGGCGGCATCGAACAGCCGCATGTATGCCCTCAGCTGGTACCTCGACCGGGCAGTCGACCGGTGGGATGCCCTGGTGTGGGGTGACTACCGTTATGTCATGCCCCTGCCATACAAAAAGAGACTGGGACTCAAATATATTTTTCAACCCTGGTTTTGTCAGCAGCTGGGCATATTCCCGGCACCTTCCGAAAAGATTGCCACTCTTTTTTTCCAGGAGGTCGCCAGCCACTTCAGGTACGCCGACCTGTCGCTGAACGCAGGGAATCGCCCCTTTACCAGCGAAACATTCCACTTCATGCCGCGAAAAAATTTCCTCCTGCCCCTGTTTACCACGTATGCATCGCTGTCGGCTCATTATGCCGTTAACACCCGGCGAAATATCAATAAAGCAAAAAAAAACAGACTGTTTGTTACTGAAGGGATTCCGGCGGAGCACTATCTGGATTTTTTTCATAAGCACCAACCCATTCCCATGGGAAGCAGAAATTTTGACCGGCTTAAAAACCTGGTTGCCTATATGCAATACCGTGGTTTTGGAAAGACAATGGGCGTCTATACTACCGGCAATGAACTTTGTGCCACAGCACTGATCTGCCGGTGGAAAGGACGAATCCTCTACCTGAATCCGGTATCCGATGCTACGGGAAAAAAGACGGGTGCCATGTTTTACCTGATGGATCATTTGATCCGAACCCATGCCGCATCCAATGTAACCATCGATTTTGAAGGGTCTATGGTTCCCGGGATTGCCCGGTTCTTCCATGGATTCGGAGCCTCTCCCGAAAGCTACCATCTCATGCATTACAACCAACTTCCCCAAATCATCCGCTGGATAAAAAAACAGGACCAATGAAAAAAACCATTCGACATATCAGCCGTCTGGCAGGTCGTGCACTTCCAATGAAATGGTTGCTGAACCGGGAGATCCCGTGCTTCCTCCCTTTTTACCATGTGGTTAGCGATGTGCCGTTGCCACACATTTTGAACTATCCTTACCGAAATACCGCTTCATTCAAAGAGGAACTTGAATTCTTAATGAAACATTTCCGACCGGTACCCTTGTCCGATCTGATCCATAAAAATCCGGACGGAAAGCACTTCCACCTCAGTTTTGATGATGGCCTGCGCGAGTGTGCTGAAGTGATCGCTCCGCTCCTGATTCAAATGGGAATACCCGCAAGTTTCTTTATCAATACAGCATTCACCGACAACAAAAAGCTCTTCCACCGGTACAAGGCCAGCCTCATCCTTAGTCATCTGAAAAAGAATCCACATGCTGAAGCAGAGCAATTCCTGCTCAGAGAGAACCTGAATGGGGAAAAAATTTTACAAGCGAAAATTGCGCAGACCCCGCTCCTGGATACCGTTGCCAACCTGATCGGACTTAACTTTGACGAATTTCTCCGACAGCAACAACCCTACATGAGCACCGAACAGATTAAAAAAGTGGCCAGCCAGGGATTCACGGTAGGTGCACACAGCCACAACCATCCCGAATTCGCTGAAATTTCGTTTGAAAAGCAGATGGCAGAGGTCAGAACCAGCATGGGGCAACTGGGTGAGATCGTTAAAACAGAGATCCGTGCATTCTCCTTTCCCTTTACCGACAGCGGCGTATCGGGCAAACTCCTTAAGGCAATCCATCAGGAGGGCTTGTGCGATGTAACGTTTGGAACTGCAGGAATTAAAAACGACAGCGTTGAGCGCCACCGGCAGCGCTATCCGGTTGAACAACCCGGCAATTTTTATGAGAACCTGAAAGCGGAGATTCTCTATTATATGATCAGAAAACCATTGGGAAAAGCAACGGTTAACCACCCGGAATAGCAGATTACCGGGTACACCGGAAGATCAGCTCCCTCCGTCCGTCTCCCAACCGGTACCTTTCATTAACCTCGCCAGACAGGGCCTTCCGGTAATCAATCGTCTCCACCCGAAAGCCTCCCAGTTCCAGCCGTTTTGCAAAATCCATCCCATGCAACCGGCAAAGATCCGGCTCTCCGTATCGGTTAAGCCGGTCAGATGAAGAGGTTACCGTCGTATCTTCCAGCGTTTCGGCAGCATCCGGATTCAGAAGCGTCATAATCAGGGCGAACCCATCTTCTTTCAATACCCGATGCATCTCACCGATCGCCTTTTTCTCATCGGCAACATGGCCCAGCACATGGGAGCAAATAATCAGATCAAAAAAGTTGTCGGGATAAGGAATGTTGGTAATATCAATCCGATGCGTTGCATAGGCCGGATTGATATCCCCATCAATATAGGTGCCTCCCATTCTTCGGAGTATTTGGTATAACGACCGCTCCGGTGCAAAATGGAGGATGTTGCGATGATTACCATCGAACAGGCCGGTCTCCTGCTTCAGGTAAAAAAGCAATAAACGGCTCCTTTCGAGTGAGCCACAATAGGGACATTGAGCATTTTCGCGGCGGATATTTCCTTTTGCAAGAAACGACCTAAACGACCGGTTGCAACAGTTACAGCGATAACGGCCACCCACATAAAACAGAGAAATTGCCTTCGCTAAATGCATCCTGACCGACAAGCGAATTCGTTCAGGAACTACCTTCTTGTACCATCGTTTAAGCATCTGATCCGGGTGTTGATAATAATTCGCAAAGATAACCATTGTTTTGCGAACCAACCGGACAGAAACCTGAAATTGAGTCAAAAATAGACCTCTACCGTAACATCGTTCCGATCAAAGCCTTTCGATTTTAATATATCCATAGCATCGAAGATCATATCGCTGTTTCCACACAAATAAAAACAACTGTTCCGGTCAAACGCAGCCTCCCTTAAATACCCGGTAAGACGCCCGTGATAGTCGCCCGAATCATCGCGTGAAGTACACAACAGATAGCGATCATCAGCATACGATTCCTTCTCATAGGCTTCATCACCGAAACGAACGCCGTGAATTAACCGGTAATCAATACCCGGATTGCTGTGAATAATGCTGTGAAACGGAGCAATTCCGGTTCCACTGGCAATAAAAATATGCTGATGCGTATTCAATTTGTCACGATTCAAAACAAAACGACCAAACGGACCGTGAATCTCTACCATATCACCCCGTTTCAAATGTTTCAACTTCGGAGAAAAATATCCTCCTTCAACCTCCTTAACCAGCACCTCCAGATAGTCGGAGGCCTCTGCACTATAGATCGAGTACTCACGGCTTTGAAAATCATCCTGCACAGACAGCGAAATATGCTGCCCGGCTTTAAAGGAAAAATCGCGGCGGGGAAACTGCACGATAAAGGCAGTATCGGTCAAAAACCGAATATCATGTACTTTGTAAAAATTCGTGTCGATCTGAATATCTGTGTTCATCTCCATATGCATTTATTTTTTACTTACCAAACGGATACTTATGCCTGTGACTCAGGATGGCCTTCATCAGTTATATCCGCTCAATTTTAATCACTAAAAAGGCCAAAAATAGTCACTTTATATCAATAAAAGACAAAATGGTATTTTATTTAATTCAATTCTTAGATAATTAACCAAAATTTGAAAAAAAAGTTTTTCGGCAAGAGGGATTATCCCCGCCTAAAAGTTCAGGTAGAACTCACGGGTTAATGTTTTGTAAGGTTCGGTATATCCGGAATGGTCATCAAGATGTATGCTCAGGTGAGCCGAGGAGAGCTCCCGGTCGGATTTAGAAAATTCGAGGAGGCAGCGGTGCGGTTTTTTCTGATCATCGGGACGAACGATCGTTTGGCGAAACAGCTTTAATCCTTCCCGCCGGGTCAGCAGCAAAAACTCATCAGCCGATGAAGCCGGGAGGATAACCGACAGCACACCGTCCGGGGTTAGCAGTTCAGCGCTTCCGCTTGCCAGAGCCGGCAGCGGCAACAGGTGATTGTGTTTTGCCATCGCTAATGATTTACACCGTGAGTGCTGGCTGTTTGAAAAGAAGGGCGGATTGGAGACGATCAGATCGAAGGGCGGCACCGCAGATTTGAGAAAATTCTGAAAAGAGGAATTTAGAATGGTTATTCGGCTTTTCCAGGGTGAATTCTGGACGTTACGAAGCGCCTCCGCCGCTGCATTCTCTTCAATCTCAATGCCAGTAACAGAGGCATTGGAACGTTGAGCCATCATTAAGGCGATCAGGCCTGTACCGGTTCCTATATCCAGAATTCGTCTGGCACCGGAAACGTCAGTCCAGGCACCGATTAAGACGCCATCGGTTCCCACCTTCATGGCGCTCTTCTCCTGAAGGATGGTAAACTGTTTAAACCGGAAGTAATTATTCCTGCCCATGTGCAAACCGTTCAAAAATTCCAAGGCCAAACAGGGCGAAATCGTATTTAACCGGATCAACAGGATCCATCAGGCGCAATTTGGCGGTCACCTCTTCAACAGCCTTCCAGTTGTTCTGCTTTCGTTGAAGAAGGCCCAGTTTTCGGGCTACATTTCCGGTGTGCAGATCGAGGGGGAGCATTAGTGCCGAGGGCGGAATTCCATTCCAAAGGCCAAAATCGACGCCCGAATCGTCATTACGCACCATCCAACGGAGAAACATGTTGAGCCGCTTGGCAGAAGCATCGCTTGCCACATTTGCCAGGTGTTTGCGGGTGCGCTCACCGGGAATCTCAAAAAACAGATCATAAAGGTTTTCAAGAGCGGCTTTCACCGATTCATCCTTCCGGAATCCACCCTCCAAAACCGACTGCAATCCGCCGTAGTTTTTATAAATATTTCGCAGTGACCGGACAAAATAGATACAGTCATCGCCTTGAAAGGTGCGGTGAACAAACCGTTTCAGATGGAATAATTCAGACGCTGAAGCGTGCAGAACAAAATCAAATGGCTGATTATCCATTTGCCGCATAAGTCTTACCGCATTTTTTATAATGGCATTCCGATTACCCCAGGCGATGGTGGCTGTCAGAAAAGCAGCAATTTCAATATTCTCCTTCCGGTCAAACATCCGGGGAATCTTTATCGGGTCTGACTCGATAAAATCAGGCCGGTTATACCGTTCTGCCTTTTGATCCAAAAAATCTTTTAATTCGCTAAAATTCATTACCCTGACTTTAGATCCTTACCAACTGCCAACGTTCACGCTCCGGACAAAATCTGTCAGGCTTCGATCAATCCATCCTTCATATGGATAATCATATCTGACCGTTCGGCAAAGTGATCGTCGTGGGTAACAATGACGAATGTTTGTCCGAAATCATCCCGCAGTTGAAAGAGCAGATCGTGCAGCTCCTCCCGGTTTGCTGAATCAAGATTTCCCGAAGGTTCATCGGCTAAAACGACCGAAGGCTGATTGATCAGTGCCCTTGCCATAGCCACGCGTTGTTTTTCGCCTCCCGACAATTCGGAGGGTTTATGCCGGATGCGCTCCTGCAATCCCAAGTAGTCGAGCCATTTCCGGGCCTCTTTTTCAGATGCTGATTTGGAGTTCCCTGCGATAAACGATGGAATACATACATTCTCCAGGGCAGTAAATTCGGGTAAAAGATGGTGAAACTGAAAGACAAAGCCAATTTCACGGTTCCGGAAGCCGGCCAGCTCTTTCTCGTTCAGTGTTGAGATATCCCTGTCGTTAAAAAAAATCGTTCCGGAGTCGGGTTTGCTCAAGGTACCGATAATTTGCAGCAGGGTCGTTTTTCCCGCGCCACTGGGTCCGACAATCGAGTATATTTTACCCGATGGGACCTGGAGATGAACATCTTTTAATACCTGAAGCTCTCCGTACGACTTGCTGATATTTTCTGCCCTAATCAAAGTCATCGTTTCCCATTCCGTAATTATTGGCATACGGATCGTAGTCAGCCTCATCCGGGCGATCCTTTTTCTTCCCGGGATCCGCATCCGTACCAGAGCTATTCAGGTCTTGTCCAATCTCACGGGTTTCTCTGTCAACCTCCGAAGTAACATCATTCAGCCCCTGTTTTATTTTGGATGTCTCACGGTTCACGGCCGATTTCACTTCGTTAATATCTTTTTTAAAGTCGGAAGTATGCTCATCGATTTCCCGTTTGATCTCGTTGGTAGCTTTTTTAAATTCCCGCATCCCCTTTCCCAGGGTTTTTGCGATGTCCGGAATTGCCTTGGCACCAAAGAAGAGCAGTGCCAACAGCATAACCAGCACCAACTCTCCTCCGCTGATAAATAACAGATAGTCGTTCATTCCTTTCAATTTTAGGCTACAAATATACAAATTGACACAATCATTCGGACAGGATTTGTCAATAAAACAATAGCCCCGGGATACGAGGCTACTGTTTTATAATCTTAAATATTCCCTATTTACTTTTTTTTGCCAGCGCTTTGCTTACCCGGGTCTGCAGATCATATGCGATGGGTGTTGCAATAAAAATGGATGAATAGGTTCCCACCACAATACCGATCATAAGAGCAAATGTAAATCCACGAATGGTCGCTCCCCCAAAGAGAAAGATCGCCAGCAATACGACGAAGGTAGAGAGTGACGTACTGAAGGTACGGCGCAACGTGCTGTTAACCGCCTCGTCCATGTTGACTTCTCGTTTCCGCTTCGGATGGAGCTTCAGGTACTCCCTGATCCGGTCAAAAACAACCACGGTATCGTTAATGGAATACCCCAGCACCGTCAGAATGGCAGCAATAAATGCCTGGTCAACATCGAGGGAGAAAGGCACCAGATTGTGCAGCAGGGAGAAGATCCCAAGCACTACCAAAGCATCGTGAGCGATGGCAGCCACGGCACTAAAACCAAATTGCCAGTTAGAGAAACGGATAAAAATGTAAAGGAATATAATCAGCAGCGCAAAAGTGATCGCAATAACGGAGTCTTTCCTGATATCAGCCGAAATGGTCGGACCCACCTTCTGGGAACTTTGCTGATAGGTGTCGGTAAACTCCTCCAGCGACACGTTGCTGTCTAACACATTGGCATTTTTCAATCCCTGCATCAGCATTCCTTCTACTTCGTCATCGACATCCTTGCTGTCATCTTCAATCTTATAGGTCGTAGTAATTCTGATCTGGTTATTGTCCCCAAACGTTTTCACCTCCGGCATCTCACCAAAAACGGCTGTCAGGGCCGACTGTACCTGGTCTACTTCCACGTCCTGGTTCAGACGCACCACATAGGTACGGCCTCCGCGAAAGTCAATGCCATAGCTCAGTCCGCGGACGGCAAGAGAGCCGATGGAAAGAATAATAAAAGCGCCTGAAACGATGTAGGCAACCTTTCTCTTTTCAATGAATTTGACGACCGTATTCCTTAGCCAGTTATTTGTCAGGGCAGTTGTAAAATGGATATCCTTGCTCCGGGTCAGTTTCCACTCAAAAATCAGGCGGGTAATAAAAATGGCGCTGAAGAGGGAGGTAAGAATACCAATGATCAGCGTGGTAGCGAATCCTTTGATCGGACCTGATCCAAATACATAGAGCACGATACCGGTAAGCAGTGTCGTTACCTGTCCGTCGATGATGGCAGAATAGGCGTTTTTATACCCATCGGAGATGGCCAGTTTAATTCCTTTACCAGCCATACGCTCCTCCTGTACCCGTTCATATATCAACACGTTGGCATCGACCGACATACCGATGGTTAAAACGATACCGGCGATTCCGGGGAGTGTCAGAACAGCGCCCAGGGAAGCTAAAATGCCGATAATGAAGAACATATTGGCAATCAGGGCTACATTGGCTGCAAGACCGGCATTGCGCGAATAGAAAAACAACATATAAACCAGAACGAGGGCAAAAGCAATGATAAAAGAGATGAAACCACTGTTAATAGCTTCACGGCCAAGGGAAGGACCTACGATCTCTTCCTGAATGATCCGCGCCGGAGCGGGCATTTTACCCGATTTCAGGATGTTGGCAAGGTCCTTGGCCTCCTCGATGCTCTCTAATCCGGTAATGCTTGATCTTCCACCGGAAATTTCGTTTTGAACGGTCGGGAATGAACGGACATACCCATCCAACACAATGGCAATCGATTTGCCAATATTCTCCTTTGTTAGTCGCTGCCACACTTTGGCTCCCTCACTGTTCATTGTCATTGACACTTCCGGATTTGAACCAAACTGATCAAAATCCTGACGTGCATCAGTAATCACATCACCATCGAGCGGGGCTTTTCCGTCGCGTGTATTTGATTTAAGGGCAATTAACCGGTAATAGGTTCCTGCCTTATCAAAAGGTTTGGCAGTCCAGCGAAACATCAGATTCCTCGGGAATAGGGTTTTGACCTGATCCATATTCAGGTAATCATTGATGCGGGCCGTATCTCTTGAGTGGGCAATACCGATTGACGGACCGGGAAAAAGTTGTCCCTGCTGGTCGGTACTTGGATTAAGCAGTGCGAAAAGAGGGAACTCCTTTTTAAAATCTTCCAGATTATCGGGTGCGGTACCGGTTGAATCCCCTTCGGCACCAGCGGCCAGTTCATCCAGCAACGAGCTCTCTTTACCAGCACTATCGGCGGCAGCTTCCGTCGCATCAGCCACCTCAACGGCAGGCTCTGTTGCCTCAGGAGCTTCAGCAGCCGGAGCATCTTCAATCGTTGAGGTTGTATCTCCGCTGGCAGCAGCCTGGATCTCCCGGATCCGATCATTCGCCTGCAACAAAAAAGGATATACCTCCTGGTTTTCGTAGGTTTCCCAGAATTCCAGCATCGCCGTTCCCTGCAACAGGTTGCGAACGCGGCTCTGATCTTTTACGCCAGGCAACTCAACCAATATTCTGCCTTTGGTTTGCAACTGCTGAATATTAGGCTGGGCAACACCAAAACGGTCGATACGGGTACGGATGATGTTGAACGCATTGTCAATGGCACCATTGGTTTCTGCACGAATAACATCAAGAACCTCTGCGTTGGTCGTATTGATGTTTATCTTATCACGCAGCTCCAGTGTTAAAAAGATCGATGCCAGCCGTGCGTTTGGATCGATCTGCTCAAAAGCCCTTCCAAAGAGCGTGACAAAATCCTCCTGACTGCCCATCTGCTCCTTCCGGGCCAGGGAGAGAGCCGCATTAAAGGTAGAGTCCTGATTGTAATTGGAAAGTGCACGAATCAGATCATCAACGGCAATCTCCAACGTAACGTTCATACCGCCCTTCAGGTCAAGACCCAAATTTATCTCCAGCTCTTTCACCTCCTTGTAGGTGAATTTTTTTAATCCTAAAAAGTTATATACCTCCTCTCCGGAGATGGAATCCAGGTAGAAAAATTCTTTGTTCGAGTCCCCCTGCGCATACTCACGGGCCTGTTTCTCTACCTGCCGGGCCTTATAGGTAAAGGACAGCTGGTATAGACAAACAGCTGCCAGCAGTATGGCAAATGTTAGAATAGCACCTTTGTTTTGCATAACATGTTTGTTTAAAAAATGACGTATAAGTAAATGATTATATATAAATATCGTTGAAAAGCCGGCCATGTTACTTCCCGGGCCGGATGCTCCAACAGGAGCGCTTCGGTAAGATCAGGAGATCAACGGAAGATCATCGGCACCGGAATAGTGATGGTGCCTGAAAACCAGATAGTGACATGTCAGAAACCCGGGTTTGCGGGATTTTGTATCATCGGCTTTCAAAACCTGGTGATTACGAAGCTGATGACATTTCTGTAGAAATTTATCGTGTTCCCGGGCATACAGTTTTCGGACGATCAGTTTCTGAACCGGAGATTTAACCGTCAGGCTGCTGCTTTGAGAAAAGAGACAAATACCGCCCTGATCTTCTTCCTGCTCATCCGATTCCGGTTGAATATCAGCCAGGGCTTCGGGATGATTCTCAAAATAGAGATCAACGAACAGCGTTATGCCACCCATGATAGCAACCAAAAGGAACTGAACCATTAATCGCTTCGATATTTTGAACGGAATCTCCAAAGTTCTAAAAATTTGCGGGCAAATATACCGAAACATTTCAGGTTTGCAAACGACGGCTTCGTGATTTTTCACGGCATTAAAAATATTGTCTCGTTAAAAGACCGATCAGCTCAAAATAACCGTAACTTTGTCGCATGCAAAACAGGGTAAAAGCAACTTCAGCCATCGCAGCAATCATCTTTTATTGTGCTGCCATATGGTTTGTTTACGGTAACTTTATCGTAACGGGTACGGCTGTTTTTACTGACCATCCCACTGAAAACCGACAGGCAACTTTCGAATACAGCTATCCTCCTTTTGCATACTACCTCAATCCCGAACCATCCGGCCCGGTTGCTTCCATGACTCTCTTTTCAAAGAAGGAGCATCAGGAACGGGTATCGGCATCTCTCCAGAGATCTTTGAGCCGGATTATTTTAACCGGTTATGTTCAGTACCTGGAAACGATTACCTTCTTTCCGATTCTTTTCCAGTGTACGGATATCATCTACCCCTTTCACGAATTTCTTTGAGACCATTTTGGGTTTATGCTGCATTCCAACGCATCAAACTCAGGCAGTTCCATTTTAACAACTAATTATTTAACCGGCATTACCGGTTGAATCTGTCTGTGGTATCGATGTAAAGGCTCATTGCGGAGCCTGACGCAGCTTATGCCTAAACAACGGCATTCCGTAGTGTTTACCTTAAAAATTGTCTCAGAAATAAAATTAAAAGATCATGGATTCAACAACAATTATAATTTCAGCGATATTTTTAGCTGTTATCATTACCCCTATCATCATAACGGGCTATAACCGGATGAACCGAAAAAAGAGGTTGCTTCAATCGCTGAAAGAGCTGGCTGATGCACAAAACTGTTACATTACCCAATCAGAAGTCTGCAATAACTTTGCTTTTGGATTGGATGGCATG
Source organism: uncultured Mariniphaga sp. (assembly GCA_964540165.1). Taxonomy (GTDB): domain Bacteria; phylum Bacteroidota; class Bacteroidia; order Bacteroidales; family Prolixibacteraceae; genus Mariniphaga. Next base: position 21,263 of record CAZILU010000005.1, on the reverse strand, counting down.
GCTAATTTTCTCTTTTTCTTTAAACAGATGGATGAAGGAAGCATTGCCAAAACGATCAATCTTCGTGAATACAGAAAATGTATGCTCAATAATACATCCAACCATGGCAAAGGTCAGAAAGAGAGCCTTCATGGATTTTCAAGGCTTAATCTCTCCCTTTTGCCGAAAGATAAAAGCAAAAATGAGGAGGTTTTAGAGATTTACAACAATGATTATGACCGGTTAACCCTGACGGGTGAGCTTCAGGTTGCCGAGCGCTGGGTAGAGAGGATCGGATTATTCTTTGACCAGCATTCGGGCAGTTAGCCTGCTGTGTTGCTCTAAGTAGATATCTTTCTCTTTGACCATCCAGTCGAGGGTCTCTTCGGTGTAGTGCCGGATGGTAACCAACGTCAGTCCGGTATTATAACGAATGCTATAGTAAGGCTCCAGCTCTTTCATCAGCATATGCCAGTCGGCCTCACCTGCATCTAAAACAAGATTCAGGTCGATGGCCGACTGTTGCATCAGGGTAACCTTTACCCGGTTCTCTACCAGAAAATTGACCACGCGGTCGATATCATCGAGGCTGATAAAGGAAAAGTCTTTGGGCGACAAGGTGATCAGCACCAGGTTTTCCCGAATGATGAATATGGGTGGCAGTTGAATCTTATGGTCAATTTCGTGGATGACAGTTCCGGGATCATTGGGTGCCAGAAACGACTTTACATAGAGAGGTATTCCCTTGTTGTGGAGTGGCTTCATCGTTTTCGGGTGGATGATCTTTGCCCCCGAATGGGTCATCTCCACGGCCTCGCGATAGGAGAGTGCATCGATCTTGGTTGCTCCCTCCATCTTTTTCGGATCAGCACTAAGCACTCCGGGAACATCCTTCCAAAAAGAGACACTTTCGGCATTCAGAACATTCCCGAGAATCGCAGCCGTATAGTCCGATCCCTCCCGTCCCAGGGTGGTGGTCAGGTTGGCCGGGGTTGAGCCGATAAATCCCTGGGTGATATACAGATTATTATCAATAAAGGTAAATGTTTCACGACAGAGTTTCCCGGTCAGCTCCCAGTCGATGGAGGCATCCCGGTAGAGATCATCGGTACGAAGGCAGCTTCGTACGTCGATCCATTGATTTACCTTTCCGATGGCATTGAGATAGTCGCTGACAATCATGGTTGACAAAAGTTCACCATAGGAGACAATCTGGTCGTATTCAAAGTTATAGTCCAATGAGGGCTTCCGTTCCAGCTTTTCTTCCAGATCTTCAAGCAGGTTGAATATCATAAAAGAGATCTTCCCTGAAGGAAAAAGTTCTTGGCAAATGGCTGTGTGATAATCCCTGAATTGATGAAATATCACTTTCGCCCCGGCCTGTTTCTCAAAATATGCTTTTGACAATTTTTCCAGGAGGTCGGTTGTCTTGCCCATGGCGGAGATCACCACCAACAATGGTTCGTTATAACCATTTAAAATTTGCGCCAGGTTGCGAACCGCTCCGGCATCTTTCACAGAGGCTCCGCCAAATTTGAATACCTTCATCTGTATCGTTTATTATGAATCAAAAAAAACGAACGGTCAAACACCGTTCGTTTATCTATTCGATATTTTTTAATTATCCCTGCGGGGTCTTCTGAAATCCCTTCGATCGCCATCGCGGCGGTCGCGAGGATCGCGGTGATCGCCATCGCGCCGATCTCTGCGATCGTTATCGCGGCGGTGGTCATCTCTGTGGGGTGGCCTCTCACTGCGGGGTGGTCTCTCCACATAACCTTCGGGTTTAGGCAGCAGAGCTCTGCGGGAGAGTTTCAGCTTTCCGGTCTTTTCATCAACACCGATCAGCTTAACCTCCATAATATCACCCTCTTTAGTAAAATCCTCCGGTGATTCCACACGGTCCCATGACATTTCGGAGACATGCAGCAATCCGTCTTTACCGGGCAGCACTTCAATGAAAGCGCCAAAGGAGACAATCGATTTCACTTTTCCCTGATACACTTCACCCACTTCGGGCAAAGAGATGATCGATTTAATCCGTTTTTTAGCAGCCTCAATGGCTTCAATTCCTGCACCGGAGATTTCCACCTTTCCGATGTTTTCAATCTCTTCAATCACAATAACGGTTTCAGTCTCCTCCTGAATGGCCTGGATGATCTTTCCTCCGGGGCCAATCACGGCACCGATCATATCTTTCGGGATCTCGATCACTTCAATTCGGGGCACATTGGGTTTAAAGTCGGCACGCGGTTCAGGGATCACCTCCAGGATTTTACCCAGGATGTGCATCCTGCCCTCTTTTGCCTGTGCCAGCGCTTTGGCGAGCACCTCGTAAGAGAGTCCGTCTACCTTAATATCCATCTGGGTGGCGGTAATTCCGTTAACCGTTCCGGCAACTTTAAAGTCCATATCACCCAGGTGGTCTTCATCACCCAGGATATCGGAAAGGATGGCATATTTCTCCGATCCTTTATCGGTAATCAAACCCATGGCAATACCCGAAACCGGTCGTTTCATCTTCATGGCTGAGTCCATCATGGCCATGGTTCCGGCGCATACGGTTGCCATCGATGAAGAGCCGTTCGACTCCAGAATGTCGGAAACAACCCGAACGATGTAAGGAAAATCTTCGGGTATCATGCGCTTCAGTGCCCTGTGGGCCAGGTTTCCGTGCCCGATTTCACGACGGCTCAGACCGCGGGGAGTTTTTGCCTCTCCCACGCAGAATGGCGGAAAATTATAATGGAGCAGGAACTTCTCTCTCCCCTGAACCGTTACGCTATCGATGATCTTCTCATCCATTTTGGTACCCAGGGTGATCGAAGTCAGCGACTGGGTCTCTCCCCGGGTGAAGAGAGCAGAGCCGTGTGAGCCGGGCAGATAGTCAATCTCTCCCCAGATGTACCGGATCTCATCGGTCCGACGGCCGTCCAAACGGATCTTATCGTCTAAAATCATCCGGCGCATAGCCTCTTTTTCCACATCGTGGTAGTACCGTTTAATCAGCTTTTCGTGCTGATTAAGATCGATCTCTTCATTTTCGGCATTCGCCTCTTTATACGATTCGATATACTCATCACAAATAGCCTGAAATCCGGCCATTCGCTCCTGTTTATTATGTATCTGCTGCTTTGCCAGGGTATAACATTTTTCGTAAAGATCAGCTTTCACCTGTTCACGCAGGGCTTCATCATTCACTTCATGGCAATAAGTACGCTTTACCACACCCCGTTCGGCGGCTAACTCTTCCTGCACTTTGCAGTGCTTTTTAATCTCATCGTGAGCAAACCTGATCGCAGCAAGCATGTCATCTTCCGAAACCTCATCCATCTCACCCTCTACCATCATAATATTATCGAAAGATGCACCCACCATAATATCGATATCGGACTCTTTGAGTTGGGAATAGGTTGGATTGATCACAAATTCACCGTTGATCCGCCCCACGCGAACCTCAGAAATCGGCGTTTCAAAAGGAACATCGGAGACCGCAATCGCAGCAGAAGCAGCCAGGCCTGCCAATGCATCGGGCAGATCCTCTTTGCTGGCCGAGATCAGGGAGATCATAACGGCAGTTTCGGCATGATAATCCTCGGGGAAAAGTGGGCGTAACGCCCTGTCAACCAATCGGGCAGTTAAAATTTCATCATCAGAAGGCCTGCCTTCGCGTTTCAGAAATCCTCCCGGAAACCTCCCGGCTGCAGAGAACTTCTCCCGATAATCAACCGAAAGAGGCATAAAATCGACATCTTCGTTGGCATCCTGTGCTGATACAACGGTTGCCAGCACCATGGTTTCACCCATTCGCACTACAACCGAACCGTCGGCCTGTTTGGCCAGCTTCCCGGTCTCAATAGTAATCGTCCTGCCATCGGCAAGTTCGATCGTCTTTGTTGTTACATTTATCATAATTTTCTAAACTAAATTCAAATTTTAATAAATTTAATGGGTGGTGAGGTTTTGCAAGATACAAAAAAGAAAGGCAATACAACATTGCCTTTCTAAAATTTCTTTACTTACGCAGATTCAATTTTTCGATAATTGCACGATAACGTTCAATATCTTTTGCTTTCAGATAGTCGAGCAACCGACGCCGTTTCCCAACCAATTTGATGAGTGCGCGGCGGGTACTAAAATCTTTTTTGTTCTGCTTCAGATGCTCAGTCAGGTGGTTAATCCTGAATGTGAACAGAGCAATTTGCCCCTCGGCACTTCCTGTGTCTTTCTCGTCTTTACCAAACTGTGCAAAGAACTCCAGTTTCTTCTCCGGTGTTAAATACATTTCAATCTGTTTTAAATTATACCATGTTTAAACCGCAGCATCGCTTTCAATAACAACGGCTTAAAATTACCGGTCGCAAAAGTAGTAAAAGATTTTGATTTACAAATCTATGACATCCGGTTAAACGTAAAATTTTATCATTGGATCCGGTAAGATCAAAATTATCGGCAAAAAGTATGGTTCTGTCTCTTTCAACAGGGTAAATGAAATCATTAAAAAGAAAAAAATCTTTCATAAAATTTTTATTCATTTAATGTTATTCTATTTTTGCAGGATTAACAGACAAAACGGCAAAGCAGCATGTTTACCATCGGAATATTTACAACGCACATCCCCTACGTTGCTTTCGTGGTTTTCTATGCCTTTTTTTTTCTGTTCGGAATCCGGGATGATGCCGCGGTAACATTGCAGAAGCGGGAAGTACCAAACCTCTGTGAGTTAGCCGTTTCCGATGCAGGAAAGGCCTGCGCCGGCTCATTCGACACCATCCATGCTGCCGGTTATTCGGGGCTTTCGAATGGTAAAGCATGGTTCTTTTTTGCCCAAAAAAAGGAGAAATTCCTTACACTTCACGACAGTCCGGAGATCGCCGTACCGTGGCTGCCGAACCTCTTCTGCCGTCCTCCCCCGTTTTGTTGATCCGTTGTGCGCAACGATTCCTGGCGCTCTTGGGATCCATCATTTCTATTCATTTTTTTAGAGAACGTGCATAATACAGGCATGGTAAAAAATCATCACCAGGAAGAGGTTTACTTACCATACAAGTTTCACAGATTACTATAAAGCAGACCATATGAATCACATAAAAACCAGCTTCAGTCTGATAATCTTTTTATTATTATCTCTATGGACTATATCGGCACAGCCGGTACCAAAGGACACATTGAAAAACTACAAGCTGGATGAGGTCATCATCCAGTCGCCCAAATACAACCGCCCTTTGTTTGACATACCGGCATCTGCTTCCATGATTCCGGAGCGGATGATCGAGACCGGCCGCATTGAGAACCTGACCGATGTATCCTCGGTGATTCCCAACTTCTTCATGCCCGACTACGGTTCAAAGCTCACCTCACCGGTTTACATCCGTGGTGTAGGCAACCGCATCAACACGCCCTCGGTAGGGCTATACGTTGATGAGATCCCCTATTTTGAGAAAGCCGCATTCAATTTCGATTTTTACGACATCGAACGGATCGAGGTTCTTCGCGGTCCACAGGGAACGCTCTATGGAAGGAATGCCATGGGGGGATTGATCCATGTAACAACCAACCGGCCAGGCAGGGAGCAAAAAACCACCCTGTCGGTCGACTATGGCAATTTCAACCAGGTTCGTACGAACATCACGCACACCCAGCCCCTGGGGAAATCATGGTCTGTATTGGGAAGCCTGAATCAACGTCACAACAACGGATTTTATGAGAACATGCATACCGGATCGGAGGTGGACAGGCTCAACAGCTACTCCGGCAAGTTGAAGGTACACTTCAACCCATCCAAAAAATTTCAGGCATTGGGTAACCTGCAGTACGAAGACAGCCGACAGGGAGGTTATCCGTATGCGCTCTTCAACGTTGACGAAAACCGTGCGGGCAAGATCAGCTACGACAAGGAGAGCATATACAACCGTAAGCTTCTATCGGGCGGATTAAACCTGACATACGCGATGCCATCCCTGACCCTTCGGGCCGTTTCCAGCCTTCAGACACTCGATGACCAACAGGAGATCGACCAGGATTTTACGCCACAGGATATGTACTTTGTCACCCAGCTTCAACAGATGCAGATGGCCGCCCAGGAGATCACCCTGGAGTCGGATAAAGGACAGACATACAGCTGGTTGTTAGGCATGTTTGGATTTCATCAGATGATGGATAAATCGGTCACACTTCATTACGGAGAGGTGTTGCTTGCAAAAATGAATAACACCACCGCCTACTGGTACACCAAAACATACGATCATATAAATTCGGGAGCGGCCCTGTTTCACCAGTCGACACTCAATCTGGGAGCTCTTACCCTAACTGCCGGTTTTCGGTTCGATTACGAGAAGGCCACCATGGATTATGCCGATGACCGGTATATCAATGGCAGCGGACCCAACAGAAATGAGGCTTTCAGCAGCTCCATGGACTTCCAGGAAATCCTTCCCAAAGTGGCGCTGCAGTATCACATCAACAGCCACCTGGTTCCCTACGCCACGGTCGCCAAGGGGTACAATCCCGGAGGGTTCAACTCCACCTTTGAACGAGAGGAGGACCGTTCGTTCGATCCGGAACACTCCTGGAACTACGAAGCCGGATTAAAAGGGAAGTGGCTGCAGCAGCGGATCTATGCCAATGTAGCGCTCTTTTTCATCGACTGGAGCAATCAGCAGATCTATCAGGCGGTACCCAGCGGGAATGGCTCTATGTTAACCAACGCCGGCGTTTCGGAAAGCAAAGGATTTGAAGTTGAAGTAAAAGCCCTTCCGCTCCAGAACCTGGAGACATGGGTCACATTTGGTTACAACGAAGCCACGTTTATCGATTACAAGAAAAACGAAAACGAAGATTACAGCGGCAACTACCTCCCCTATGTGCCCCGCCTCTCCTTCAACACCGGCGGCAACTATCAGTTCAGCGTCCGGTGGCCCTGGATCGACCGGGTCAGGCTGCATCTGTCGTACCAGGGCTTTGGCAAGCATTACTGGCATGAATCAAATACCGCCTACCAGCCGTTTTATGGATTGCTGAATCACCGGATCAGCCTTGAAAAGAGGAATATCAGCCTCTCTTTTTGGAGTAAGAACCTGCTGAACACTACCTATAACTCGTTTTACTTCCAGGCATTAAACAACGCCTATGTGCAGGTTGGCAAACCGACCACCCTGGGTGTAATGCTCAAAGTAACCTTTTAACATGCAGCGAAAACAGATCCGATGAAGATTCAAGAGACAAATAAATATTTCACGCTGCTAAGCCTCTACTTAGCACAGTCTATCCCCATGAGTTTTTTCTCTACGGTGGTTCCGGTGATCATGCGCATGGAGAACTACTCCCTGGAGTCGATCGGCTACCTTCAGCTGATCAAGTTACCCTGGATCATCAAATTTTTATGGGCACCCCTGGTCGATAAATCCTGTCAGAATGCCCGGCACTACCGGAAATGGATCTTCATCTCCGAAGCTTTTTATGCCATGGTGGTATTTGCCATTGGCTTTTTCAATCTGGAAACCGACTTCACCACCATCATTGTGATGATGTTGATTGCCTTCACCGCCTCGGCAACGCACGACATTGCCACCGATGCATTTGCCATTCTGATTCTCAAAGATCGTGAGCGCAGCCTGGGCAACAGCATGCAGTCGGCCGGCAACTTTATCGGCACCATGATGGGCAGTGGCGTTTTATTGGTGATCTATCACTATTGGGGCTGGAAGTACCTCCTTTTTGCCCTGGCGGCATTTGTTCTCCTCTCCATCATACCGGTAGCCTTCTATCCGGCCAAAGAGAAAAAATCATCTGAATCCCTTCGCAAAAAGATATCCCTGCTGGAATTTGTCTACTTCTTCCGGCAGAAGAAGATCGGAGGCCATCTGTTGCTGCTCTTTCTCTTCTACTCAGGCCTCATCGGTATCCTTACGATGGTAAAGCCCTACCTGGTAGACCTGGGATACCAGATTAAAGAGATCGGTTTTATCTCCGGCATTTTTGGAACTGCCTGTGGAGCGATCATGACCATTCCTGCCGGATTTCTGATTCGTAAAATCGGACTTCAGCGGGCCGTTTGGGTGTTCCCGTCGATCAACCTGCTGGTGGCCGGATTCTTCTTAGGCCTCACCTGGACAAACCACCCCCTCTATCTGATCTACGTGGGCATCGGACTGCTATGGGCGGCCTATGCCATGTCATCGGTCTATGTTTATACCCTGGCTATGAAGATTGTCAGGAGAGGACGCGAAGGCACCGATTTCACCCTGCAGATCGTTTTGACCCATCTGAGCAGCCTCATCATTGCGGTAACCAGCGGAAAGATCGCTGATACCATTGCCTATCGCGGGCTGTTTCTGATTGAGGTGGGCATTGGAATACTCTTTTTGTTCCTGATCCCTTTTATTTTTAAACCTCATTTTTACAAATCCGATGAACATTCCTGAAGAGCTCATACTTAAATACAACAAGCCAACCCCCCGCTATACCAGCTATCCGCCGGCAAACTATTTTCATACCGGGTTCACACCGGCCGATTACCGTGAGGCGGTGGTCTCATCCAACGGGGAGCGGCCCCGGAACATCTCCATCTATATCCACATCCCCTTTTGTCCGAAGATGTGCCACTTCTGTGGCTGCAACACCCAGTTTAACCGCGACCGGCAGAAGCTTATATGGTATGTGGAGGCCGTCAAGAAGGAGATTGGCATGGTTGGGCAACTGCTGGATCCCTCGCGGCGGGTATCCCAGGTGCATTGGGGCGGCGGAACGCCCAATGCCCTCCCGGTTGAACTGGTGGCGGAGATCATGGAGGTGATCGGCAACAACTTCAGATACACGGAGAATCCTGAGATCGCCATAGAGTGCCACCCGGCCATGCTCACGCAGTCGTACGTCGATCAGCTGATCATCGCCGGCTTCAACCGTTTCAGTTTAGGCATTCAGGACTTCCGCCAGGATGTTCTTGACAACGTAAACCGTGATGCGCCAAAGGTCCCCGTAAAAGAGATCGTCGGATGGATCCGCAGCCACAACAACACCGGCGTTAACCTCGACTTCATCTATGGCCTGCCCTACCAGACGGAGAAGAGCTTTTCCGAAACCATAGAACAGGCGGTGGAGATCGCTCCCGACCGGCTGGTTACCTTCTCCTATGCCCACGTACCCTGGATCAAAAAGGCACAGAAGATTTTGGAGGTTCGCGGCCTCCCACAGGCTGGCGAAAAGCTGGCCATGTTCAGCGCCGGCCACCGGATCCTGACAGGCAGTGGCTATACAGCCATTGGCCTGGACCACTTCGCACGAGCGGAGGATGAGCTGAGCATCGCCCTGAAAAACCGAAAGCTGCACCGCAACTTTCAGGGCTACTGCACCCGCGAAACCACCGGACAGGTCTATGCTTTTGGAGCTACCGGCATCAGCCAGCTCGAAAGCGTCTATGCCCAAAACAGAAAAGAGACCAACCGGTACGTGGAGCTTATTAACAGCGGGCAGTTCCCCGTGGAAAAGGGCTACCGGCTGACCCTGCCGGAGAAGATCGTCCGGCATGTAATCACCGAAATCATGTGCAACACCATTGTCTCACTGGATGAGACAGCCGCCTTTTATCAACAGACAACCGATGAGGTTAAGGCCGCCATCGCCTTCGATGAAGCGCAGTTTGACGACCTGGTGGCCGACGGACTGCTCCGGATCGACCAGGGGACCACCTTCCGGGTAACCGAAACCGGCATGTTCTTCATACGGAATATCGCCGCGCGCTTCGATCCGACAACCGGCACTACCGAAAAGCGTTTCTCCAATGCCTTATAAGTATGTAACATAAAAAAAAAGATCTATTTTTATAACGGATTATGAAGGACAAAGAGAGGATAAATGTGGCCATTGCCGGGGCTGGGCTGACTGGGCTGACTGCCGCTTATTACCTGCAAAAGGCGGGGGTTCCCGTTCGCATTTTCGACAAGGCTGACCAACCGGGGGGGGTGATCCGAACCCACCGGGAGGGCGGGTTCACCTATGAGTCGGGGCCAAATACCGGCATGCTCTCGCGTCCTGAAGTGGTTGAACTGATCGAAGAGCTCAGCGATCTGTGTACCCTGGAGGTTGCCGATGCGGCCGCCAAAGCCCGCTGGATATGGAAAAGAGATCGGTGGGAGCCTCTCCCTTCCGGATTGGCGGGAGGAGTCACTACGCCACTCTTCACCTTTCCCGACAAGCTGCGGCTGTTGGCAGAGCCTTTCCGGAAAAAGGGGATCAACCCAAACGAATCGCTTGCCTGCATGGTGATGCGTCGCATGGGCAGAAGCTTCTTAGACTACGCCATTGATCCGTTTATCCTGGGCATCTACTCGGGCGATCCGGGCCGGCTGGTAACCCGCTATGCCTTTCCAAAACTGTACCGCCTTGAGCAGGAGTACGGCAGCTTTATCCGGGGAGCCATCAAAAAGAGCAAAGAGGCAAAACCGGAGCGCGAGATAAAAGTGACGAAGGAGATCTTCTCAACCGAGGGAGGATTGAGCAACCTGATTCATGCCCTGGAACAGAAAATCGGACCGGAAAAATTCCGTCCTGGTTGTCAGAATCTCCGCTTCGACAAGCACGAAAAGGGCTTCACCTGCAACCAGGATAACGAAGTTTACACCCACATAATATCAACCACCGGCGGGTATGCATTGAAAAAACTGTTTCCTTTTTTGGAACGGGAGAAACTGAAAAAGATCCGAAGAATGGAGTACTCTAAGGTGGTGCAAGTGGCTCTGGGCTTCAATCGTTGGGAGGGCATTCCCATTCGTGCGTTCGGAGGTCTGGTGCCCTCGGTCGAAAAGCGGGGAATCCTGGGTATCCTCTTCATCTCCTCATTTTTAAAGAACCGGGCGCCCAAAAACGGCGCACTTCTGTCGGTCTTTTTAGGAGGGATCCGCAATCCGGGCATGATCGACCTCTCCGACGACAGCATCCAACGCATCGTGGAGGAGGAGGTCACCGAAATGCTTGGACTGAAGATCTTTGAACCAGACCTCATCAAAATTTTCCGCTACGAACATGCCATCCCTCAATATGGCTTTGAGTCGGATGAGAAGATGGAGGCCATTGCCGCACTGGAGAGCAGCCACCCGGGATTGCTGCTTGCGGGCAACATACGCGATGGCATTGGCATGGCCGACCGCATTGGCCAGGGAAAAAGCGTAGCTGAACAGATTTATCCATTATGAAGCAAAACAGAACGGCAGTACTTCTGATGAACGTCGGCACCCCCGACCATCCCAAAATCATTCCGGTATGGAGATACCTGACCCAGTTTCTGAACGACAAACGGGTTATCGACCTCCCCTGGCTGTTGCGAAAGTTCCTGGTCAACGTCATCATCATTCCCCTGCGGGTTCGCAACTCCACACGGCTGTACAAGCTGCTTTGGAAACCGAAGGGATCACCGCTGATGTACCACTCCCTCGAGGTCAGGGAGAAGCTGCAAACCCGGCTGGGCCCTGACTATACCGTATTTTTGGCCATGCGCTATGCCAATCCCGACTACCGGAAGGTAGTTGCCGAAATAGTCGCAGAGGGATACCAGCGGCTGATCCTCTTCCCCCTCTATCCCCATCAGGCCATGTCGACGACCGAAACAACGGTAATAGCGGTTGAAGAGGCACTGAAAAAAGAGAAAGCTGCCATTCCGTTGAAGGTCGTAGAGCAGTTCTACAACCATCCGAAATTTATCGATGCCTTTGCCAGTCGGGGAAGAGAGCACAACATCGCTGAATACGACCACATCATCTTCTCCTTCCACGGCTTGCCCAACCGGCACCTGGAGAAGGTGCATCCCGGAGTTCACCCTGCCGCCTGCTCCTGCCCCGAAGCAATGCCCGCCCACGGTCGTTTCTGCTACCGGGCTACCTGCTACGAAACCGCACGGCTGCTGGCCCGGGCACTGCAGCTATCCACGCAACAATACTCCGTAGGATTCCAGTCGAGGCTAAACAAGAACTGGATGGAACCATTCACCGATAAACTGCTCCTTTCGAAGTTAAACGAGGGGAAGAAGCGAATCCTGGTGTTCTGCCCCGCTTTTGTCACCGATTGCCTGGAGACCTGCATCGAAATCGGAGAGGAGTACCGGCAGATGTTCCTGGAGGCGGGTGGCACTGCCCTTCAACTGGTAGAGAGCCTGAACTCCGGGGAGCGCTGGATCGAAGCCATGGAGTCAATGATTCTGGAAACAGCTGTAAAAAAATGATCAGAAAAAAAACAATCGGGCAAAGAAATCACAGCGAGGAAATAGATGAAATTAGGAGTTCATTCTCTTTTTTATTACTTTTGGCACACGATCGTGATGCCAGGCATCAAACAAAATTATTTGTTGGCAGGGGAGCAACCCAACAACGATGACCGGCCTTTACGGTTGCACCGGAAATTATATTTAGCGTTCAGATAAATTACAAATCAGCAGATATATGAGTGAACACATTGACAATTCGAAATTCAGAAAAGCGAAGCTCAAAGAGTTGATTCTGAAGTTACACCAGGGTAAATCGGAGGAATCGGTACGGCAGGAGCTGCTGGTCAGCTTAAGCAACATCCCCTATGGTGAGGTGGTTGAGGTAGAGCAGGAGCTGATATCGGAGGGACTACCCGAAGAGGAGGTATTGAAGTTATGCGATGCTCATTCGGCGGTACTGGAGGGGAGAGTTGACCTGTCGGCTGCCCGGGCTATTCCCGAAGGGCACCCGGTGGATGTGATGTTGGAAGAGAACAGAGCGCTGAAACGGATCGGTGAAAATATGTTATCGCTCCTGTCGGCACTTAAGTATATCAATGATAATCAGCTGGAGAACACCCTTCTTCAACTGAAATCCGGGTTTAATCAACTGATTGATGTTGACAAGCACTACCTGCGGAAGGAGTACCTGCTCTTTCCTTACCTGGAGAAGATCGGCATCACCGGCCCGCCGAAGGTGATGTGGGGCAAGCACGATGAGATTCGCGAACTGCTTAACGGAAGCATCGAGATCATTAACACGCCAGCCATCACCAAAGAGGATCTGACAGCCTCAGCAGAGCTCATTCTTCAGCCGGCTGTCAGAGGTGTTCTGGAGATGACGGTGAAAGAGGAGGAGATCCTCTTTCCTATGGCGATGGATGCCTTAGCTGATGGCGACTGGTACCAGATTCGAAAACAGTCGGTGGAGTTTGGCTTCTGCCTTTACGATCCGGCGATCGAATGGACACCCGAAGGCATGGAGCCTGAAAGCGTCAACGAAGCACAAAAGCAGGGAGGCACCATTCAGCTCCCTTCGGGAAGCTTTACCGCCGAAGAGCTGATGGCCATTCTAAACACCATTCCGGCCGATATGACCTTTGTAGACCGCAACGACAAAGTGAAGTATTTCAGTCAGGGCTCGGAGCGTATCTTCGCCCGGAACCGGGCCATTCTGAACCGCGATGTACGCCATTGCCACCCGCCGGCCAGCGCCCACATCGTAGATAAGATCCTCGAAGATTTCAAAAGTGGCCGGCAGACACGCGCCCCCTTCTGGATCAACATGCGCGGCCGCTTCATACACATTGAGTACTTTGCCCTTCGCAACGAGAAAGGAGAGTACTTAGGCACCCTGGAGGTGTCGCAAGACCTGACCGAATACCGGAAACTGGATGGAGAACAGCGTATTTTATCTTATAAACAGAACGATGTGTAAACCGGTTATTTTCGAATAACGTCCCTGCCGAAGAACAGCACATTGCATTAAACAGCTAAAATTATGGAAAACAGAGATACCATCATCATCACCCCTAAAACGAAGGTGATGCAACTCATCGATACCTGGCCCCACCTGGAGGATGTTCTGATTGATTATGTACCAGCCTTCAGCAAGCTGAAAAACCCGGTACTGCGCCGGACCGTAGCTAAGATCGCCACGCTGCAGCAGGCAGCAGCCATTGGCAATGTCAAAGTGGAGGAGCTCATCAACCGGTTACGCCGGGAGGTGGGACAGGAGCTGATCTCAGCAACCGGACAGACAGAATACAGCACAACGAAACCGGAGTGGCACGACCCGTCGCTCATGGTACAGCGGTTCGACATCCGGGAGATGCTGGCAGCCGGTGAACAGCCGGTGAACCAGGTGATGGCCGATCTGAAAAATCTCCCTGCCGGCAAAATTTATCGGCTGACAGCCCCCTTCCTGCCGGCGCCGTTGATCGATAAGGCGACGAGCATCTCGCTGCTGTTCTGGGTGGATAAAATCTCTGAGGAGCTGTTTGAGATCTATTTCTATAAACCGGAGCGTTAACCAATTCACTCCTGTAACTGATAGTTAAGAAGCATTCCATCGGCACTTCCAACGATCAGATTCAGCGCATCGGACGAATCGCTCATCTTACCAATGGAGAAAACGCTGTTTCCATGAAGCGGAAATCCGGAATGCAGCTTTCCTGCAGGATCAAAAAGATAGATCTCATTGTCGGAAGCGCTGGTTACACCCACTTTTTTCAACTGATTGGTAAATGAATAGATACCGGGAGCTGATAGAACAGAATTACCAATCCGCTTACTGAACATTCGTTTCCCATTTTCATCGATCACCGTAAGGGTATTTCCATCAACAAAGACAAAATCTGCCGTTCCGTTACCATCTAGGTCATCAGCCACGAAAAAGTGCGTTGCATTGAATCCCTGTTTTCCGGTTACTTCATGTTTCCCGTCAGGGTAAAAATAATGTACCCGGCCATCAGGGGCGGTTCCGACAAATTTCGGATCACGATCGCCAATCAGTGACAGGGGATTTGCTGAAAGCTGAACCGCTTCAGGAATATCGATCCGTTGCTCACCCTGCCGGTTCAAAAAATAGACCGTTGACTCATCCCGGACAGCAATATAATCCTTGCCGTTCACACGGAAGTACTGCATAGGGGTTGTTACCGGGGCATTTGATTTTGTGAACTTCCATCCGGTCAGTGTTTTTCCATTCTGATCGTACGCAAAAATCCGGTTCTCTTCTCCAGCGACAAAATAGCGGTAGTTCCGGTTTCTGTCGTAGTCAAAAACGGCAACGCCATTGGTGGCAGGTGCCGGAAACCGGATGGGGAAGGGAGCCACGGTATTTCCATTACGATCGATGAGGTAGAGTTTATCCCGCGTATTAAACAGATACTGTAACTTGCCATTCCGCAGAACATCGATCTGGTGAATTTCACCCAGAACAGGCTCCTGCAACGGGAGTGTCCAGCGGACGTGTCCATTCCCGGAGACCAGGGAAACCTGGTTTAGCTGATCCTGAAATATCACCTCCCGGGTGCTACGGTCGTTATGGTTTATCACCAAAAAAGGATTGGTGCGCAAGGCACTGCCCAGGGCTGTTTGCCAGAGGGCATGGCCATTGTCTGCCGATGGAGAACGAAGGCTGACAGCCAGTGAATGGAGATAGGAGCCCTTCTCCCGGCTTACCTGCCACCGGATGGTTGCTGCTTTCCGGACCAGCTCCTCATGATGATCAACCTGCGTTAAAAAGGATGGTGCTAAAAGCTCTGTCCGGATGCCAAACAACCGGTTGACATCCGTAAAAAGATGGATGTTAGCCCTGGCAGAACCGGGCAGCAATGACTGGCGGGCATGAACCTCTTTATCGAGCGTGGTACCGGCCGTCCGGTGACGCAAGTAGTCCAGCAATCCCTGCTCCGTATTGCAGAAGACCATCAGGTCGTTATAAACAGTAACAAAGTTTGCTTCGGCAACGGAAAAAGGAGTGCCTATCCAGAGGCCTGGAAAAGAGGGATAAGGAAAGCGGTATGCAGTATATCTGTCTCCATTGGGCAGTGACATCTCTATTGTCAGCTGATCGGGAGTAATCTCTCTTCGGGCGGCATAATTTCCCATCAGCTTTTGCAGAAGCTCCTCTCCGGCCGAGCGTCCGGCCGTTTGAATTAAAAAATAGGTCGTCTTCTCTGCCGGATTGACGGGGATTACCGATGTAGCAACCATCAATTCACTTCTGACTGCCTCCCGGAAATCGGTACGCACATCGGTACGAAATCCCTGATCGAACCGCTTCATCCGCTCCTCACGCTGGTAATAGGTTGAGGCATGTGTAAAGTAGCTCTCCAGCCGGTCGAAAAAGGCATCCTTACCGGAAAAGGTATAACTGCAATACCAGGAGGTGTTTCGTGGCAGGATCTCTTCAGCCCGCGTTCGCACCGGCTGTTGATCCTGAAAAACGGCTAAGAAATGGTTCAGGGAGTCGTTGGCCCCCGAATGGCCTTTCAGGGTGATCTGATCATCCTGCCACCGGATGCCAAAACGGCTCCAGCCGGCAAAACGCAAAAACGGGCCGGCGGCGGCAAGCGGTTGAATGCGGTTAACGGCATTAAACTCATCGGTTCGCTCTGTAACCGAACGGGTGAATATTCGGGTAAAAAGCCCTCCCAATGCGGCATGATTTACAAAAAGGGAGAAATCCTGACCGGAAGCGGCCACATTCACCTCCCTGAAATAGGGATCTTTCATAATGCCGGGCGTTGCAAACTGACGAAGCACCTCTTCGACCAGGATAGAGGCGGGACTGGCTAAAAAAAAATCATTGCCGAACGAATAGAAGAGTTTCGGGCCGGTGGATAAAGATGTTACCTCGGTGATGGTGTAATTGCCATACGCCTTTTCCGTATAGCTATGGGAATCGGGTGGATACAGCTCCTCTATCAGCCGATGAAACGACCGTTCGCGGCTCTGTGATTCTGCTTTGGCCAAAAGCAGGGGAACCAGCTCATTTCTTCCCGTATAGCCAAAAGCACACAAAAAGGGAGCATTTTTCAGTCCGCCGGAGATTCCTTCTACGGAACCAATCACTTCATCGGCCGCTTCCAGGTTGTCGATCCACGATTTGGCAACACCCGCTTCGTGCCATTCGGCTATAATGGGGTTTGCCCGGGGAATCGCCTTTAGTGAACTAAATTCAAAAAAGAGCGGAAAGGTAACGGGCACAGCCTCGTAAAGGGAATGATCTTTAAAGATGGACTGCCTGTCTCCCGGTATCAGGAAGTATGCTCCGACAGCCGCCAGGAGGAGCGCCAATACTATGATTGCTATGCGTTTCATCCAAATTAATATTCCTGTCAACAGCCAGCGGGTGGATTCCCTTACCCGCCCGGCTCATCCATGAATCCGAATGGATGAGCTCCGAGTCAGCTACAACTGTTTTGCCACTTCCACTTCCACATAAGCCTCAACATGATCACCGATTTTCATATCATTGAAATTATCGATATTCAAGCCGCACTCATATCCATTTTTAACCTCTTTCACGTCCTCTTTAAAGCGCTTCAAAGATCCCAGCGTTCCGGTATAGATCACAATTCCATCGCGGATCACCCTGATCTTGGCGTTTCGGGCAACCTTACCGTCGCGGACAATACATCCGGCAACTGTACCCACTTTAGTGACCTTGAATGTTTCGATCACTTCGGCAGTACCGGTAATCTCCTCCTTGATATCGGGAGAGAGCATCCCCTCCATGGCAGCCTTGATCTCATTAATTGCATCGTAAATAATTGAATAGAGACGGATATCGATCTGCTCTTTTTCGGCCAGCTTTCGGGCGCTAAGCGAGGGCCTGACCTGGAATCCGATAACAATCGCTTCGGAGGCAGCAGCCAAAAGGATGTCTGATTCGGAGATCTGACCGACAGCTTTATGTTTGATATTAACCTGAATCTCTTCGGTTGAGAGTTTGATCAGAGAGTCGGACAACGCTTCAATGGAGCCGTCAACATCTCCTTTAACGATCAGGTTCAGCTCCTGGAAGTTGCCGATGGCAATACGCCGGCCGATCTCATCGAGGGTGATGTGTTTCTGCGTACGCAGCCCCTGTTCGCGAGCCAGCTGTTCCCGTTTGTTGGAAATGTTACGGGCATCCCGCTCATTTTCCATAACATGAAACTTATCACCGGCCTGAGGAGCGCCGTCGAGCCCAAGGATAATGGCCGGCTCGGATGGTCCGGCCGTGGCAATTTTCTGGTTACGCTCGTTGAACATAGCCTTTACGTGACCAAAATACTGGCCGGCAAGCACAATGTCGCCCGCCTTTAGCGTTCCGGTTTCCACCAGTATAGTGGCGACAAATCCACGACCTTTATCCAGCGAAGATTCAATCACTGTACCCATGGCTCTCCGATCCGGGTTAGCTTTCAGCTCTAACATTTCAGCCTCCAACAACACCTTTTCGAGCAGCTCCTCCACTCCCTGACCATGCTTGGCAGAGATGTCGTGCGATTGGTATTTTCCTCCCCACTCCTCCACCAGAAAATTCATATTGGCTAACTCCTCTTTAATTCTTTCAACGTTAGCACCGGGTTTATCAATTTTATTAATGGCAAAGACGATGGGAACACCGGCTGCGGTAGCATGATTGATTGCCTCCACTGTTTGGGGCATCACGTTATCGTCGGCAGCCACAATGATAATGGCAATATCGGTCACCTGGGCACCACGGGCGCGCATAGCTGTAAATGCCTCATGACCCGGAGTGTCGAGAAATGTAATGTGACGGCCATCCTTCAGGGTAACGTTATAGGCTCCGATATGCTGGGTTATACCACCGGCTTCACCGGCAATCACGTTGGTGCTCCGGATGTAGTCGAGCAGCGAGGTCTTTCCGTGGTCGACATGCCCCATCACCGTAACAATAGGCGGACGGGGTTTTTTATCTTCTTCCGAATCCTCTTCCGAATCAATCGATTCCTGGAGATCGGCACTGACAAACTCAACCTTATAACCGAACTCATCGGCGATAATGGACAGGGTTTCTGCATCGAGGCGCTGGTTGATCGAGACGAACAGACCCAGACTCATGCAGAGCGATATGATCTCATTAACGTTCACATCCATCATGGTAGCCAGCTCATTGACCGAAACAAACTCCGTGGCCTTCAGAATCCGCTGTTCCTGACTGTCTCTCTCGATATCGGCCAGCTTTCGTTCACTGATGGCAGCCCTTTTATCGCGGCGGTGTTTTGATCCCTTTGATTTTCCCTTGGAGGTCAGGCGGGCCAACGTATCTTTGATCTGCTTTTGTACTTCGCCCTCGTCTACCTCCTTTTTAAGAAGTACCTTTTTCTTTCTGCCCGGCACCTTAGATCCTTTCTGGTCATCACGTGCCTGATCGCCCGGACGATCTTCAAATTTGACCCGTCCGGTCTCCTTTATCCGTTTTCTCTTTTTCTTCTGATTGGCATCGGAATCTTTCTGCTTTTTCAGGATCTTCTTCTCCGGTAAAACAATCTTTCCAAGCACGGTAGGTCCTGTCAATTTTTCGGCACGGGCTCTGATCACATGATCTTCGGCTGGAGATTCAGTGACGCCGGTCTCTTCGGTTGCTACCGGCTTCTGCTCAACGGCAGATTCAACCTCCCGCTTGCGGCGCCGATCCCTGCGCTCTTTCTCCCGCTCTTTTCTCGTCTTTTTGGCAGGCCTGGTTTTTTGGTTGAGGGCATCAAGATCGATTCTGCCGATCACCTTTATTTCATCGATCTTAGGAATATCGGTCTCGATCAACTCCTCTCCGGCCGTCTTTTGCTCAGCTTCGGGAACAACATCCGGCTCTTGGTGAATCACCTCGGAAGGTTTATCAACGGGTACAGAAGGAGCCGGCTCAGGTTCAACCGGAATTGGCTCTTCAGATACCTGCTCAGGTGCAGCTTCAGGAGCAGCTTCAGGAGCAGCTTCGGGTGCAGCTTCGGGTGCAGCTTCGGGTGTCTTTTCCACGCTCTTTTCAGCAACAGGAAGCTCCTGTTTCGGTTTTTCCGGCTCCTCAGAAACAGCAGGAACCTTCTCCCCTTCTGCTTTAACAACCTTTTCTGCCGGCTCTTTGCGAGGCTTATTCAAACTGTCAAGATCGATCTTTCCAACCACCCGTATTTTCTCCTCCAATGCAGGTTTCTCTAAAGGAATATCCTCTTTTGTCCCCTTTTTGGGTTCCTGGGCCGCAGGCTTCTTATGCTTAACGACTACGGATTCTTCGATCTGCTCCTCATCATCCTCGTCATCGTACTCCTCTTCCGGTATATCGTCAATAGAGATCACCTCCTGTTTTGGCCTGTGGCTCTTCAGAATAATCTTTTCCGACTCCTTTTTGAGCGTAAGATCCACCTTGTACTCCTTCTCAAGAAGGACTACAGCCTCTTCAGAGATTTTGGTATTCGGATTAGAATCGTAATCGAACCCCTTCTTGTGCAGGAACTCTATGATGGTATGAATTCCCACATTAAATTCTCTTGCAAGTTTACTAAGTCTTGTTGTCTTGCCCTCTGCCATATATTCTTTTTGTTATCCCAATCCGGTTAAAAACAGTGCAAGTTTAGCCAAAAGCTTTAACAGTAGGATATAATTAAGTCAATTATTTATTCAAATTCAGCTCTCAGAACCTTCAAAACCTCATCGATGGTCTCCTCTTCAAGATCGGTACGTTTTATCAGTTCGTTGCGCGGAATATTCAATACATTTTTTGCCGTATCACAGCCGATGGCCTTTAGCGCATCGATTACCCAGCCTTCAATTTCGTCGGCAAACTCATCAAGGTTCACATCATCATCATCCTGAGCCATCTCACGGAATACATCAATTTCATAACCGGTCAGCTGGCTTGCCAGCCGGATGTTCAACCCGCCCTTTCCAATAGCCAGGGAGACCTCTTCCGGTTTCAAAAATACTTCGGCACGTTTCTCAGCCTCTTTGATTTTAATATTCTCAATTTTTGCGGGATTCAGGGCACGCTTAATGAACAACTGGTTGTTGGCCGAGTAGTTAATCACATCAATGTTTTCATTTTTAAGTTCGCGGACAATCCCGTGAATACGGGATCCCTTCATACCCACACAGGCACCGACCGGATCGATGCGCTCATCGTACGATTCAACAGCCACTTTCGCACGCTCTCCCGGAACGCGTACGATCTTTTTAATGGTGATCAGTCCGTCAAAAATCTCCGGGATCTCCAGTTCAAAGAGACGCTCCAGAAATTCAGGAGCCGTACGGGAAAGAATGATGAGTGGATTGTTGTTTCTAAGTTCCACTTTATATACAATGGCCCGCACGTTATCACCTTTTCTAAAGAAATCGGAAGGGATCTGCTCCGTTTTGGGAAGGATCAACTCATTCCCCTCATCGTCTAAAATCAGAGCCTCTTTCTTCCATACCTGATAGACCTCACCGGTGACGATTTCACCAATTTTATCTTTATATTTTCCATAGATATGATCTTTTTCCAGCTCCATAATTTTGCTGGCGAGATTCTGGCGAAGATTCAGAATCACCCGACGACCGA
>CAZILU010000004.1:0-50697 GCA_964540165.1 uncultured Mariniphaga sp. | reverse complement strand
CGTTTGAATTCAGGCAAAAATATCCTCTGAAACCAGCATACGGCACAAATCACCGTTCAATGGCCGATAAAAAAGGGAAAGACAGAGACAACCGGTTCTTTATGATTAACGTACCGAAACAACCAGCTTTTTTACGACAATCCGGTTTTCGGAAGTTTTGACCCGGAGAAAATAGATCCCATTAGGAATTTCATCTAATTGAAGCGTATATTTCGTAGTTCCAAAATCAACGGTTTTAGCGATAAGCTCCTTTCCTGCAATATTTATAAGTCGGATCTCCGAAATTTCTGTTGATTGAAAATCGATGGTAATCTGCTTGGTTTGTGCTGGATTGGGAAAAACACGAAGTTCATTACGATTTCCTTCATCGGGAAACGCCGTCGATACCCCGTTTAAATTAATATTTGCATTGGCTGTAACCAGCGAAAAAAGCAAAATGGATAGAAATGTAATTAATCTATATTTCATGCCCGACAAATTACGAATTTTTTAATTACTGAACAAATAGTATGCCTTTTTTTATTGACTCACCCATTTTTCAGCCTCCGACAGATCCTCCGGAGTATCAATTCCGATGCTCTGAAACCGGGTCACAGCCGTTTGAATGCTATACCCATTCTCCAGCCAGCGCAATTGCTCCAGCGATTCCATCTGTTCCAGTTTTCCGGACGGTAACCGGGTAATTTCTTGAAGCACCTCTTTACGGTAGGCGTACATACCAATATGAGCCCAATAGAAACTTCCGGCAAGCCAGTTATCCTTTTCCATACTCCGTCGATATGGGATAGGTGAACGACTGAAATATAGGGCTTTCTGATCAACATCCAGCACCACTTTCGGACGGTTTGGATTGAAAAGTTCTTCAAGGGTTTCGATTCTCTTCACCAGGGTGGCGATATCCGTTTTGTCCTGAAAACATGCCATCAGTTGATTGATCTGTTCGGATTGCACAAAAGGTTCGTCGCCCTGTAAGTTTATCACAACATCAAAATCGATGGTGCGCTCCAAAAGGGCAGCTGCCGCGGCACAACGATCGGTTCCACTGGGAAGGTTAGCCGAAGTAATCACCGATTTTCCACCAAAACCGGCTACCACATTGGCAATACGGTCATCGTCAGTAGCCACCCACACATGGTCAACCACCGCTGATGCATTCTCATATACCCACTGAATTACCGGTTTCCCGCCCAAAAGAGCCAGTGGCTTCCCCGGAAACCGGGTCGATGAGAAGCGGGCCGGGATAATGACAATAAAATCCATAACTGACTAAATATATGACATCCAAAGATAGCGTTTTATAGCACCTCCTGAAAAAACAAAGCCATTAAGTTCACATCATAGGCTCTAAAGAAATAAGCATGACGAATTTTGACACAAACGAATACAATTAAAAATTGAAAATTGAAAATTGAAAATTGAAGATGAGATACCGGAAACTGAAGACAGAAGAAAATGAATAAATATTATGCTACAAAGAACTACTTTTACCTTTTGCCTTTTGCCTTTTACCTTTTGCCTTTTGCCTTATATTCAGACGAAAGTTGTAAATTTGTACCTTCGAACAAACTACGATATGGATATTCAGGATATTAAACAACGATTTGAAATCATGGGGAATTCCCCAGGGCTGGAAAGGGCTATTGAGGTGGCAGTTCAGGTAGCACCCACCGATCTTTCTGTGTTAATTACCGGAGAAAGTGGTACGGGGAAGGAGGTCTTTCCGCAAATCATCCATCAGTTCTCGAGCCGGAAACATGGGAAGTACATTGCTGTCAACTGCGGAGCGATCCCCGAAGGAACCATCGACTCAGAGCTTTTTGGGCATGAAAAAGGCTCTTTTACCGGTGCTCTTTCCGACCGGAAAGGGTACTTTCAGGAGGCCGACGGTGGAACCATTTTCCTTGATGAAATCGGAGAGTTACCTCTGGCCACGCAGGTCCGGCTGCTTCGGATCCTGGAGACCGGAGAGTTTATCCGGGTTGGTTCATCAAATGTAATCAAAACCAATGTTCGTGTAATCGCCGCTACCAACGTAGACATTCCGAAAGCCATTGAGGATGGCAAATTCAGAGAAGATCTATACTACCGGTTAAATACCGTGCCGATTCAGATTCTGCCATTACGACACCGGCCCGAAGACATCCACCTGCTCTTTAGAAAATTCACCCGCGATTTTGCCGAAAAATACCGAATGCCGCCCATTCGTCTCGATGAAGAGGCGCGGATACTCCTCGAAAATTACCGTTGGCCTGGAAATGTCAGACAATTAAAAAATATAACGGAACAAATTTCGATCATTGAACAGGAGAGAGATATTTCTGCCGAAGTCCTGCAACGCTATCTGCCGGCTCTCCGATCAAAAAATCTACCGGCTGTTTTCCAGAAAACCGATGATCACAACTTCTCTAACGAACGGGAGATCCTCTATAAAATCCTGTTTGAAATGAAACGGGATATGAACGACCTGAAAAAACTAGTCCTCGATATCATGGAAAACAAAGAGACATCGGTCTCGGTCGAAAACGCACGAATCATACAAAACTTGTTCGAAGAAGAGGAGATCAATCCGGCATCCGATCAAACGACACCAAAACCGATTCAAATCAAAGAGATCCATAAAAACAACATCCAGGATACCGAAGAGGTTGT
The DNA here is from genome assembly GCA_964540165.1 of uncultured Mariniphaga sp. Lineage (GTDB taxonomy): Bacteria > Bacteroidota > Bacteroidia > Bacteroidales > Prolixibacteraceae > Mariniphaga. The sequence goes on along the minus strand of CAZILU010000004.1, from coordinate 48,048 downwards.
TGAAGAGTCGCTTTCATTGGAAGATAAAGAGATCGAACTGATAAAAAAGGCGTTGGAAAAACACCGGGGAAAAAGAAAATATGCCGCTGAAGAATTGGGAATTTCCGAACGAACACTCTATCGAAAAATCAAGGAACACCATATTAAAAGCTAAGGAATGCAAAGAAAACAGCTCCTTTTATTGCTCATAGCACTGATGGCAGGAAGCCTGATTCCCTCCTGCAAAATTTCTTACTCTTTCACGGGGGCCAACATCTCTCCGGCGGTAAAGACATACTCTGTCTACTATTTTCCCAATCGGTCGCGCCTTATCAATCCAACCCTCAGCCAAACATTTACCGAATCGTTGCGCGAAAAGTTACAACGTCAAACCTCACTTAACGAAATTGCGGAAAACGGCGACCTGATATTTGAAGGCCAGATTACCAACTACGAAGTTAGACCAATGTCCATTCAAAAAGATGACATGGCAGCACTCAACCGACTAACAATCACTGTATCGGTAAAATACACCAACAACATCGACCCCGATCAGAGCATTGAACGAACATTCTCTGCATTTGAAGATTTTGAAAGCACCAGTTCTCTGAGCGATGTCGAAGATGGGTTGGTACCCGAAATCATTACCAAACTTACCGAAGACATATTTAACGCAACCCTGGCAAACTGGTAACTCATGGAAAAAGAAAAATTCTACGCTCTGCTCAATAAACCCGCAACTTTCAATACCGAAACAGTTAATGAACTAAAACAGATCACTCAGGAATATCCCTATTTTCAAGCGGCCTGGGGACTCTGCCTAAAGTGGGCTAAAGCATCGGAAGACCCCCGTTTCGATCAGATTCTAAGAAAAGCTGCACCCCGAATTCCCGACAGGAAACACCTGTTTCATCTTCTGAATCCTGCGACTGATCCGCTGGAGCAGGTCGATCTGCTAAATCAACGATCCGAACGAATTCCGGGCATGACCGACACAGCAAATAAAAACCGGTCGCCCGAGCACCATCTGATCGATAAATTCCTATCTACGGCCCAGGGACCGGTTAAGCTGGAAAAGAACAAACAGGAAAACCAGATTTCGACGCCTAATAACCAATTAATTGCCAAATCAGTTACCGAAAGTGATGATCTGATAACCGAAACTTTGGCACTAATCTACCAAAAACAGAAAAAATACGATAAAGCGATTGAAGCTTTTCAAAAACTGAGCTTGAAATATCCGGAAAAAAGTGTTTACTTTGCAAGCCAAATTAAAGAGTTGGAAAAATTAAAAAACATTTAACTGAAATAAGATGTATACATTAATTACAGTTTTAATTTTCATCGTGTGTGTATTACTGGTGCTCATTGTTTTAGTTCAGAACTCCAAGGGGGGTGGATTAGCCAGTAATTTCCAGTCATCTAATCAGATCATGGGCGTACGCAAAACAACCGATTTCCTGGAAAAAGCAACATGGGTTTTAGCAGCATCACTATTGGTTCTCTCCATTATGGGTTCCGCTTTTATTCCCCGCGAGCGAATGATCCAGAATCAATCAAGGGTTCAACAGCAAATAGAAACGGCTGTCGATCCGACACAGGTGCCCAACTTCCCGACGACAGCGCCCGAAACAGCACCTGAAACAACACCTGAAACAACACCCGCTCCGGCTGAAGACAATAATTAAAAAATATTCAATCGAATCAGGAAAGTCATCTGTTAGAACAGGTGACTTTTTTTTGCTTCAACAGAAGCTAAAATCATCATTAGTTCTTAAGAGTGTGTCGGGATTTCTATAGATCCCGGATCATCTCCGAAATCTCATTGAGCTTCATATCAGGATCGATAATCTGAAACGCCGCCTTTGTATAGTATGGGCTTCTTAAGCGAAGTGTTTCATCAATAAAAGCGATTAACTCCATTTTTGACTTTCCCCGGATCAATGGACGATCAATTTTTGAGTCCATCAGGCGCAAAGCAAGTATTGAAGGATCGATGTTAAGGTAGATGGTTTTTCCGGTACGGTTCATCACCTCCATATTATCGAAAAAACAGGGTGCTCCGCCACCGGTGGCGACAACAACGTTGGTAAATCCAGAGAGCTCCTCCAGAATTTTCCGCTCCTTCTTGCGAAACTCATCCTCCCCCTCCTCCGCAAAGATTTGCGGTACTGTTTTACAGTAACGCTTCTCAAGGTAGTGGTCCATATCAATGAACTGCATACCTAAATGTTTGGCCAACCGCTTGCCTAACGTCGATTTGCCACTTCCCATATATCCAATCAGGTAAATTCTCATAATGTAAAAAAAGCAATATAAACAGCCAGATCGGCACTAAAAAAGCGACATCTGACTGGGATCCTCATCCTTAGCAGGCCGTTTGATTTCAAAAGGCACATCATCAAAATTATCGGATCCCGGCTCCTCTTCCTCCTGAACATCTGCCGGCTTATCGTGCTCATCCCTGATCACCGGTTCCAACTCGGTCACATGCTCAATGCTGTAGTTCGACAACCGTTTCCCCTTAGCCTTCCAGGATTTCACTCCGATAAACTCTGCCACCTCAATAATCTCATTCTCCCGATCTGAATATTTGCCGCCAAACTCTATCTCAAGCCTTGGGTACCGTACCCAGGTAATGCTAATCACTTTATTATCGGGGTGCTCCCCAATAAACCGGATTCGTTTTCCTTCGCTCTCATCGATCTCAAACCGTTTAAGGTAATAAAATTCCTGCTCAGCATCGTAATAAACAACCGATAAGATTTTTCCGGGATCAAATTTCTCAATTTTTAATATGTTGGAGTCAAAATGATTACTCAGATCAAAGGAGAATAACTCAAATTCACCGCTCTTATAGATCACCAATATTTTATCCTCTCCGGCAAATTCACCCAGGTATTGTCCTCTGTTTTCCGAATTGAGCCGGAGCACATCCTCATCGAACCAGATTTTCCGACCACCCAGAGTTGAGATTCCCTTTTCTTTCAGCGATATTTTATGAACCTCATACTTAGTGAGAATATTGCCCATTGACTGACGCCCTTTAATGGCCAGCTCCCCAAGGTCAACTTCAAAAGAGAGCTTCTTCAACCGGGGCTTTTGCTTTAGCAGAACTTTTAATACTTCGGCCTCCCCGTTTGGATTTGCAGAGAAGTAGATGATTCTTGATCCGGATTCCCCTTTGGTCAGGTCATACTCTTTATCGCGCGTCACACCAGTGACAGAAAAACGTTTCATAAACGAGAATCCGGTTTTTCCATCGCGATAAACCACATTATAAACCGTACGGGTATCATCCTTCCGGAAAATCTCCAGGTATAAAATATTCTTCCCGACAAAAGCCTTTTCTGTAACCTTTGTTACGAAATAGGTGCCATCACGCCTGAAAACTATGACATCATCAATATCGGAGCAGTCGCATACATATTCGGCCTTCTTCAGGCCAAATCCCATGAATCCCTCTTTCCGGTCAACATAGAGCTTCTCATTTTTTACAACAACCTTTGTGGCTACAATATTTTCAAAACTCCTGATTTCAGTCTTTCGTTCACGACCCTTCCCAAATTTAACCTTCAAATGATTAAACCACTCGATCGTATAGGGAACAATGTGCTCAATTTTATGAATAATCTCCTCAATTTCAGCCTCAATGGCCAGAATACTCTCGACGGCCTTATCGGTGTTAAACTTCAGGATGCGCGCCATCCGTATCTCCATCAGTTTCAGGATATCGTCCCGGGTTATCTCCCTTTTAAAGTTTGGCTTCCAAGGTTCTAACCGCCGGTCAATATGGGCCACCGCCTGATCCATGCTCTCTGCATCTTCGAACTGCTTATCTTTATAGATACGCTCCTCGATAAATATCTTTTCGAGCGACGCGTAATGCCACGCCTCTTCCAATTCCGACTTACGGATCTCAAGCTCGAGTTTTAAGAGGTTCAATGTGCTGTCGGTCGATCGTTTTAATATCTCCGAAACACCAATAAAGTGTGGCTTATCATCTTCGATAATGCACGCGTTGGGCGAAATCGACACTTCACAATCGGTAAATGCGAAAAGGGCATCGATGGTTTTGTCTGATGATACACCGGCAGCCAGATGAACCATTATCTCCACATTGGCTGCCGTGTTATCATCAATTTTTTTTATTTTAATCTTTCCCTTATCGTTTGCTTTTATGATCGACTCAATGAGCGTTCCGGTTGTTTTCCCGAACGGAACTTCCGTAATGACCAATGTCCGGCTATCCAGTTTTTCAATTTTGGCACGCACCTTTACCGCACCTCCGCGCAACCCATCGTTGTATTTACTGCAGTCGACCAACCCTCCGGTAGGAAAATCGGGAAGCAATTCAAAGGACTCCCCTTTCAGGTAGGCGATGGAGGCATCGATAAGTTCCAAAAAGTTGTGCGGAAATATTTTGGAAGCCAACCCAACCGCAATACCATCAACGCCCTGGGCTAACAGCAACGGAAACTTGGCAGGAAGGGTCACAGGCTCATTCTTGCGGCCATCATAAGAGAGCTTCCACTCGGTGGTTTTCGGATTAAAAAGTACCTCCAAAGCAAATTTTGACAATCGGGCCTCAATATATCGAGGCGCAGCCGCCCCGTCTCCGGTAAGCACATTGCCCCAGTTCCCCTGGGTATCGATCAACAACTCCTTCTGCCCCAATTGAACAACAGCATCGCCAATAGAAGCATCACCATGCGGATGATACTGCATGGTTTGTCCAATGATGTTAGCCACTTTATTGTACCTGCCATCATCCATCTCCCGCATGGCATGCATAATCCGCCGCTGAACCGGCTTCAATCCATCGTTCACATAAGGTACGGCACGCTCCAGAATTACATAAGACGCATAATCAAGAAACCAGTTCCGATACATTCCCGGAAGATAGGTAATCTCCTCCTTTGAACCATCGGCCAATTTTCCCGATGGCTCCTCTTTGCTCATATTCTCTGAAAATTCTTCTGACATTCTGCTATATCACTACGTTAAGCGACTTCATCTTTTTCAACATACAAATTATCAATAATAAAATCCTGTCGTTCAGGGGTGTTTTTTCCCATAAAGAACTCCAGCATCTGAGAAACCGATTCATGTTTCTTCATTCTTACCTGATCAAGGCGCATATCTTTTCCAATAAAATTTTTAAACTCATCGGGTGAAATTTCACCCAATCCCTTAAACCTGGTAATCTCTGGTTTTCCCCTGAGTTCCTGAATTGCAGCCCGTCGCTCCTCGTCCGAATAACAGTAAATGGTTTTTTGTTTATTTCTGACCCTGAAAAGCGGTGTCTGTAAAATAAACACATGACCTTTTCGTATCAGCTCCGGGAAAAACTGCAGGAAGAAGGTTATCAGCAGTAACCGGATATGCATTCCGTCGACATCGGCATCGGTAGCAATAATAATTTTATTGTACCTCAGGTCGTCAATACTCTCCTCAATATTCAGTGCTGCCTGCAAAAGGTTAAACTCTTCATTTTCATAAACCACCTTTTTTGTCAGCCCGTAAGTATTGAGCGGTTTGCCTCGCAAACTAAATACAGCCTGGGTATTGACATCGCGCGATTTGGTAATCGATCCGCTGGCAGAGTCTCCCTCGGTAATGAAGATACTGGAATCACCTGCTTTTTGGTCGGAACTGTCAAAATGAATACGGCAGTCACGCAGTTTTTTGTTGTGCAGGCTCACCTTTTTGGCCCGCTGCTTTGCCAGCTTTTTGATGCCTGAAATTGCTTTCCTTTCGCGTTCCGACTCGACGATCCGGCGCAACAGTACTTCAGCGGTGTCGGGATTTTTATGCAGGTAATTATCCAGCTCCTTCTGAATGAAATTTCCTATATGTGTTCGTACCGTGGGACCGTTTGGCCCAATATCTTTTGATCCAAGCTTGGTTTTCGTTTGCGATTCAAAAACCGGCTCTTCAACTTTTATGCTGATCGCAGCTACAATAGACGCACGAATATCGGAAGGATCAAAATCTTTCTTGTAAAAATCACGAATGGTTTTGACCAAAACCTCCCGAAAAGCCTGAAGGTGGGTTCCCCCCTGTGACGTGTGCTGCCCATTAACAAAGGAAAAGTAATTCTCACCATACCGATTCCCATGGGTAATGGCAGTCTCAATATCCTCCCCTTTCAGATGAATAATGGGGTAGATCGGATCATCATCGATATTCTCCTCCAATAGATCGCGGAGTCCGTTTCTTGAAAAGTACCGCTCTCCATTATACTCAATCGTCAATCCTGAGTTTAGAAAGGTATAATTTTTTATCATGTTAACGACAAAGTCGCTGATGTACCGATAACCGGAAAAGACTTCCGGATCGGGTTGAAAAACGACCATCGTTCCATTGGGGTCATCAATGCCGCTCAGATCCCTCTCTTCCGACAACTGCCCCTTGCGAAATTCAATCTCCTTTCCCACGCCATCCCGCACCGAACGGATGGTGAATACCGATGAAAGCGCGTTCACCGCCTTGATGCCGACACCATTAAGCCCTACCGATTTTTTAAAAACCTTGGAGTCATATTTGGCACCCGTATTCATCTTGCTGGCCACATCCATCAGTTTTCCCAACGGAATACCACGGCCAAAGTCTCTGATAGTAACCTGATCTTCATCGATACGGATGGTAATTCGCTTTCCAAATCCCATCATAAACTCATCGACCGAATTATCCATCACCTCCTTCAGCAGAACATAGATACCATCATCAACGGCAGAGCCATCACCAAGCTTTCCAATGTACATGCCTGGTCGCTTCCGTATGTGTTCCTGCCAATCGAGCGTGCGTATCGTCCCTTCGTCGTAATTCGGAGTCATTATTTTGAAATTTGGCACAAATATAACCAATTCAGTCCGTTTTTATAAGCTGCCGGGGTGATCAAATAACTAACAACTTAAGGTTAAAAAGTTTAGAAAAATAACATAGAAAAAAAAGGTGAACCCCGGCGGTCTACAACCAAGAACAGCCTAATCCCTGTCCAATCACAAAAAAAAAGCAGAGATCCTCAAACCTCTGCTCTTTCTATTATATTAATTGATCGATCAAACCATCTGCTCAATATTCCAGACAAACGCTTTTACGCCAACCTCCTTGTTAATGGCATCCATCCTTCTCACGGTTTCAAGCAATTCATCCACCTTATCATCGGAAATAACAGACAGCGCTGCGGAATTCATCTCCGGCCAGGTGTGCGTTCCCATGCGGGGTTCACCCGTGTCACTCCCACGGCCCTGCACATTTTCAAACCAGGTAAAACCCCTGATTCCCAATTGATCGAGCATATATTCAACACGTTCGGTATTCACCTGGTTAAATACTATCATTACAGCCTTCATCTATATTCAATTTATTATTTATAAAATACACTTTGACATAAAGTAACGTCATGAATCACAGACTCCTATTTTTCCATAAACGTAAACTGTTTAATCACATTTTTCTTTTTGTTTCGCTGGCCGTGATGTGCCAGCAGTCCGTACATTACCGGAACGATAACCATCGTTACCACGGTAGAAAAGGTCAACCCGCCTATAACCGTTATACCCATGGGTCGCCATAATTCAGCGCCCTCACCGGTACTCATAGCCAGGGGAAGCATTCCCAGAATGGTTGTAGCAGCCGTCATAAGTACCGGACGAAGACGCGATTTACCGGAAACGGCAATGGCTTCATAAAGCTCCATCCCGCGATCCCGCATCAGATTCGTAAAATCGATCAGCACAATGCCATTTTTCACCACAATACCAATCAACAGTACCGCTCCCAGGGCAGCAACCAGGCTCAGGGTTGTATTGGTGAGCCAAAGAGCTGCAAGTACACCGGTAAAAGCAAAGGGGATAGAGAACATAATAACAAAGGGCATGGTGAACGACTCAAACTGCGAAGCCATAACGATAAAGACCAGAATCAGGCTGATGAGCATCAACAGCCCAAGGTCCATAAAAGATTCCTGCTGATCTTCATAAGCGCCTCCCACATTCAGCAATACCTCCTGTGGTATGTCAAGCTCTGCAATCGATGCATTAATTTGCCCTGCCAGTTCCCCCAGGGAGACCCGGTCGGGTTTGGCTGAAACCGTTACAATGCGCTCCCTCCGTTTGTGCTCGATGTTGGGAGGCGACCAGTACTCTTTCACTTCTCCCAGCTCTTTCATCTTTACCCGGGCACCGGCTGGTGTTACCATGGTTAGCTCTTCCAATCCGGTAATTGAGTTCCGGAACTCCTCCTTAAGCCGCACACGAATATCGTACTCTTCTCCCTCTTCCTTAAATTGTGAGGCAATCATACCACTTACCCGGTTCCTGACAGCGGTGGAGACTTGTGAGGTAGTCAGTCCGTGCAGGGCGATCTTGTCCCGATCAAGCACAAACTGCAGCTCGGGCTTATCCTCCTTACGACTTACCTGAACATCAATAGCACCCGGAATAACCTCCATTTTACGACGAACCTCCTCGGCCAGCGCGTTGGTTTGATCGAAATCGTATCCGAAAATCTCAACATCAACGGTGTTGGATGCTCCTCCCATCCCCTGCCCGGAGGTGCTGACGCTAAAATTCACCACCTCAGGGCAGGCAGCGATCTCCTCACGCAAAACAGTGGCAATATCCCATACCGACCGATCCCGCTCATCAATATCTGAAAGGCGCATCATGAAGTTAATCATGTTGGAGCCGGTAGTAGTAAAAAGCGAGAACATACTGCCTTCATCGTCGGAACCGCTGGATGTTGCCATGATCTCTATTTCAGGAACTTTCTCCTGAAAAACCCGTTCCAGATACCGGGTGGTTTTCAGGGTCTCCTCAACCCGCAAACCGGTTTGTAATTCAATGGATGCAGTGATACTGCTCTCATCCGATTCCGGCATAAAGTCGGTATGAATAAACGGCAGAAGAAAAAATGAACCGATAAAAACAGCGGCCGAAACCAACAGGGTAAAAATCTTGTGTCTCAAAGTCCAACGCAACGTTTTTTCGTAAAAATTATCCAATAAATTCAAAAAACGTTCAATCGTATTGTCGTAGCTAAAAGCACGAGGCTTCGCCTTCTTCTTGCGCAATCGTAAAAACCGGGATGCCAGCATGGGTGTTAATGAGATTGCTGCCAGCGTTGAAGTAACCACGGTGATGGTAACAATCCAACCCAACTGATTAAAAATAACACCGGTCATACCACCAACCAGTGTCAATGGAAAGAAAACAGCCACAACAACCAGCGTCGTAATAATTACAGCCAGCCACACTTCATTGGTTGCATAGATGGCAGCCTCCCGCGGAGTTGATCCTCGCTCAACGTGCCGGGTAATATTTTCCAAAACGACGATCGCATCATCAACCACCATGCCGATGGCGATCGACAATGAGGTCAGTGAAATCACGTTGATGGAGCTGCCAGTGATGAAAATATAGAGAAAAGCAACGATCAGTGAAATGGGGATGGTTAGTACAATAATAAAGGTAGCCCGCCACCTTCCAAGGAAGAACAAAACAACCAAAACGACAAAAATAAGAGCATACAGAAGCGTTTGCGACAGGTTATTGATCGACCCCTTAATGAAATCTGAGGTATCCATAATCAGGTTGATCTTAATATCGGGAGGCAGCTCTTTCTGCAACTCCTCAATATTGGCACGTACCTGACGAGCCACTTTCATCGTGTTGGCTCCCGACTGTTTCATCACAAACATCCGAAGTCCGGTCTGACCATTAATCTTCTCATCAATCGAGAGATCTTTGATGGAGTCGCGAACCGTAGCAACGTCACGGATATAGACCGGTTTCCCTGCCATATTCCCAACAACCAGATTCCCGATTCGGGCACTGGTGGTAAACTCTCCCTGAATCCGCAACTGATAGTCGATCTGCCCCATCTTAACATTACCCGATGGAAGGTTCATATTCTCAGCAGCAATAGAACCACCAATCTGCTCAACCGTCAGATTATGGGCCTCTAACAACCGCGGATCAGCATCGACATAAACCACACGGTTTGGTGCGCCCATCAAACCAATGGAACCTATGCCTTCCACACGGTTCAGCGGATTAATAATTTTCTCATCCAAAATCTTCTCCAAACCGGAATAACTCTCCCCGGCAGTTACCGCATAAAAAACAATCGGCATCATACTGGTGTTGAACTTGAAGATTTGCGGACGCTCCACCCCTTCGGGCAATGCATTGATTATAAAGTCAATCACATCGCGTATATTGTTGGTCGCTTCATCGAGATTGGTCTCCCAATCAAATTCAAGGTTAATCACCGAAAGGTTATCGGTTGATGTTGAAGTGATCTCTTTCAGGTCATCGACCGAGTTCAGGGCATCTTCGATGATTTTTGTAACATTAGCTTCAATATCGCTGGCATTCGCTCCCGGATAAGAGGTCATCAACGAAATATAGGGAGGGTCCATTTCCGGATATAAATCCACCGGAATCTGAACCAGTGAATAGAGCCCCATAACCACGATGGCCACAAAAATCATGACCGTGGTAATCGGCTTATTAACTGCATTTTTATATATACTCATACATACTTACTTTAGAATTGAACAGGTTGTGTCTGCTACCGGACGATCTCAACAGGGACACCATCAACCAGCCGGGACTGGCCGCTCACGATGACTCTGTCGCCGACGGTTAGTTCATCCGAAAAAACTTCAATATCATCATCGTAACGTTTACCGATGGTGACCGTTACCCGGCGTGCTTTACCGTTCTCCACCGTAAAGAGGTAACGGTCGTTCGATCCTTGCACCTTTAAAACAGCAATACTGGGCAGCAAAATGGCCTCCTCCTTATCCAGATCCAGTGTCACGCGTGCAAACATTCCGGGGCGCAGCAACCCCTCCCGATTACTAATACGTACCTCAGCATTGAACGTGCGGTTGGCAGCATCGATGGTGGGATGAAGCCGTTCCACCCTTCCGGTAAAGGTGCGGTCAGAATAGGTATCAACCGTTATCCGAGCCTCCATTCCTCTCTTTACCTGCGGAAAATACTTCTCAGAAAGAGGCACCAGCATCTTCAACTGGTCGATCTGTACCAGCGAAAGTACAGCTGCCTTTCCTGCCTGTGTGTTGGGAGCGCCTGAATAGAGCTCGCCCGGTTCAAAGTACCGCCCCGAAACAACGCCATCAAATGGAGCTAACAACTGGGTGTTCTCCTTCAGAAACGCCACATTCGACTTCGCTATCTCATATTGGGTCTTTAACTGATCAAACTGCTGCTGGGCAACACTGCCATATTTTGCCAGCGTATCGAGTCGCCGAAAATCAACCTCCAGACTTTTCAACTGAACTTCAGCCTGATGCAATTGGGTACGGTCCATCTGCACCAACAACTTGCCGGTAGCGATGCGATCGCCAATTTCGGCAAAAATATTTTCAATACGGCCGGGCGATGCCGGTGCCAAATGAACCTCTTCCCAAGCCTGAAGCGTAGCCGGGTACTCCACCGACCGGGCAACCGTCTGCATCTGAAGCTCCATCACACGAACAACCTCCTTTTTTTCACTGTTGCCCGGAACCACCGGAGTCGGATCCTGCTTTTTGGGAGTACAGGCACTTACCACAGCCACTGCCAGTGAAAATGCCATAACAAGTTTTGTAATCTGTCTCATCTTTATTGCTTTAATTGTTTACCATTTTACCAGCTAATGTATCCAGGGCATTCCGTGCCTGTAATACCTCAAGTATCGATGTTAAAAAATCGGATTCAGCCTGAAGATAATTGCTGTCGGCCGTGGTCAGATCCAGACCGGAAATCATCCCCTGCTCATACTTCCGGCGCAGGTTCTGATAAACATCCCTCGATACTTCCACATTCCTCTTTTGAACTTCATAACTTTCAACAGCACTCTTCAGATTAAAAGTCAACTGCCGGTACTGAATATCCAGTTGCTCCTCCATCAAACGCTTGGTATTACGGGTGGTCTCCAAATCAATCTTTGCCTGACGAACCTTCGAACGTCGTTCACCACTGGAAAAGATCGGAATACTCATCTGCAAACCAACAATGTGCCTTGGCGACATATCAAAGGCAGGCTCCAGAATCTTATGAGTAAAGTTGTAATATCCTGATAAGGTAGGCAGATAACCTGCTTTCTGCATGTCGATCTGCTTTTCAGTCATCTCTTCCTGGACTTCTAAAAGCTGAAAATCGAGATTTTGTTCCGGAACAAACAGGTATTCAGAACCTTCTATTGTATTCTCTTCAATCAAATCATTCAGCGAACGGGTGAGTTCAATTTCCGTTTCAGCCGGAACACCCAACTGCACCCGGAGAAGATTACGCGCCATCTCCAACTGGCGTTCAGCCGATCTGACACCATTCTTCAAGGTATTCAACTGAACAGAAAGCTGATCAAGCTCCACCTTCTCCAACATCCCTACCCGAACCAGCGGTTCCGTTTTGCGATGTATCTCAGATAAATTTTGGACGTTATTCTCCAGTATCTGCAACATCTCCTGTGAGATCAATACCAGATAATAACCTTCAACAACCTGACTAACAATGTCCTGTTCTGTCTTTTTTAGACTTTTTTCGGAAAGCTTCTGTGCCAGTTTTCCGGTTTGTATGCCTACCAGATAGCCTCCGTTAAAAAGTAACTGACCAACCTGTAAATTAAAATTGCTGGTCGGCTTAATCGGTATTTTCGATGGCTCAAGACTCTCATCAAACTGAATGCTGATCTCGGCTCCCATGGCATTTGAATAATCAGCCGTGGCATTCACCTGTGGTAACCCGGCCGCAATGACCTCCCACAGTTTCTCCTGCGACTGAATCACCGCCAGAGATGAATTCTTAATGGTACGGTTGTAACTTAAAGCATGCTCCTTCGCCCCTTCCAGGTCAAGCGTCAACTTCTCCTGAGCCTGCAGGGAACCAAGCAGAAACAACCCCATCATTACGGTAATAATCTGTTTCCTTCTCATTGTAAAATTGTTTTGTTTGCTTACATCTGTATTCATCAATTTCTATTCATTACATAAAAAAATCAACATTAAAATCTAAAATCATCACAACGAACAGCCGGATCACCATGCCGGATACACTTGCCAGCCACTCCCTCCACACTACTTCATTAATGTTTCAATCGTTTCAATGCCCTTCATGGTAGAGATCCCCCGCATAAAATTGACGGTGAGGTTCTGGAAAATGTCGGAAATATTATACTGCCCGGAAGGAAATACCTCCTCATTAACAATCATGTTGTTCTGTTCATGAAACAGTTTCGCTACAATTAACACATCAATCTCTTTGCGAAACAACTGCTGATCAATCCCCTGCCGAAGCAACGTTTCAATCAGTGAAAGCGATCTCTCAAGTTTTCGATGATGCGCCTCCCTCCATATCAAGGGGTAAAACTTTTTCATGTCAGAGAAAAAAACCGGACTGATGGAGTTCATAGCCTTCATCCCCTCCTTCATAAAAACGGTAAAAATTTCAATCACATTCTCCGATCCGGCAAGAACATTTGAAATCATCTTCTCTTGTTCCTCAAAAAGATGATCAATACAACTACCTATCAGCCCGGTCTTATCTTTGAAGTTCTCGTAAACCGTTCGTTTCGACATCCCCAAATCCACCGCAATAGCATCCATCGTTACATTCCGAATGCCATATTGCAAAAACAGACCCGTTGAATACTCTATGATTCGTTCGCGTATATTCATTGAAAAAATTTGCGAACAAAGATAGATGAAAACGCAAAACACTTCGAAAGTTTTCTGTGAAATGGCCTTTTTATTCGGCGAATGGAGAGGAAATTCAGGTTAAGTTAAGAAACGACGACCGATGAACTCAGGATAATTCAACCTCCGATGCCACTAAACACTGATTCCTGCCGGTTAATCGCATGTACAGGACTCAAGACATTCCACAATTTTACTAAGAATCTCAAATTTCAGATAGTAATAGGTATTTTTTCCATCCCTCCGGGAGCAGAGAACTCCTTTATCGCGAAGAATGCCAAGGTGATGCGAGGTGGTCGACTGCTCTATACCAAGCCGTTCATGGATCTCCGTAACCGTCAGTTTCACACCACCTTCCAAATGCTTCAAAATGGCAATACGCATCGGATGGGCTATGGCCTTCAACATGGTTGCAGCCAATTCCAACTTATTAATATCCAATTCTTTATATTCCACCATTGCGATTCTTTGAATCATGCAAATATATAAATATTTAAGAATAACAGGATGATTCGGTTTAGATAATTCCTTGGTGGAACTTTTTAATAACAATAAAAAATCGTTTAAAAAATCCGTTGCATGGCAACGTATAAAAAAAATTCCAAATGGTTCAACTTATTTTACCTACATTCGTTTAAAAGATACGAATCTAAGAAAATGCCGGATGACAGAGATTAAATCGATACGAAGGCCAATCGAAAAAGAGTTAAACGATTTTGAACCCTACTTCAGGAATGCTCTAAAGAGCGACATACCCTTACTGGGCACTATATTAAACTACCTATACCGCACCAAGGGGAAGCAGATACGGCCAATGTTTGTTTTTTTATCGGCCAAACTGCATGGTGAAACGAATGATTATTCGCAGTTGGCTGCCTGTTCGGTTGAGCTTCTGCACTCAGCCACCCTGGTACACGATGATGTGGTGGATGAGTCGTACGAACGCCGGGGAATGTTTTCCATTAACGCACTATGGCGAAACAAGCTGGCCGTATTGGTAGGAGATTACATCCTGGCAAAAGGATTGCTCCTTCAGTTAGAACATAAAAAATACAACTTTCTGCATCTTATTTCCCGAGCGGTACAGCAAATGAGCGAGGGGGAAATATTACAGGCCAAAAAGAGCCGCAAGCCCGATATCGATGAATCCACCTATTTCGATATCATCAGAAAAAAAACGGCATCGCTCATAGCTACCAGCCTGGCCATTGGAGCTGCTTCGGTTACCGACGATGAAGAGGTAGTGGAAAAGATGTTTTGCATTGGACTGGATGCAGGTACGGCTTTCCAGATCAAAGACGACATATTCGATTATCAATCGGCAGGATTTATTGGTAAACCGACCGGAAATGACATTCGTGAGAAAAAAATCACACTGCCCCTGCTGCACGTAATCAACCAATCGGGATCTGCCGATCGCCGAAAAATTATGCAGATGGTCCGAAAAAAAGAGAAAAGTCGCAAAGAAATTGAAGCGCTGATGAACCTGGTTAATGAGAACGGCGGCATTGCATATGCCGTGGAAAAGATGAATGAGTACCGCGAAAAAGCAGTTAGGGCACTGCTTGAATTCCCTGAAAGCGATGCACGGAATTCCCTGATTGAATTGATGAATTACATAACAACCCGAAAAAAATAATTCGTCAGCCGATTAGTTTCTCATTGGATGTATGTCGGTCTCTATCCCGAAGACTCTTCTTCTCCATGTTTTTCAGAAAGGCCTCGCTTAACCTAATACCCGTTTGATTGGCCAAACAGATTAATACCCAAAGTACATCGGCCATTTCGTCGGCAAGATCATACGCCTCATCCGATTTTTTAAAGGATTGATCTCCATATTTCCTGGCAATGATGCGTGCCAGTTCACCCACCTCCTCGGTTAAAACAGCCATGTTCGTCAGCTCACTGAAATACCGGACACCAAACTTTTTAATCCACGCATCTACCAGGTTTTGGGCCTCATCTATGGTAAGCTTTTTTTCCATACTATCTGTTTTTATTTTTAACCAATATCTGTTTTACCCCGATAAGAAATCTTCAAAATGGTGAATGATTTCTGTTTTTCTACCAACCAATTTCTAAAGATATGGAACCTCCTCCGGAGGTTTAAATCCCCACCGAATCCCCACTTTATCCCCCCATCAAAACTCCCGCTGTTTCGAATCCATAATGATCGTCACCGGTCCGTCATTCACCAGTGCCACATTCATCATAGCCCCAAAGATTCCGGTTTTCACCTCTTTTCCTAACAGACGTTCCATTGCTCCAATAAACTGTTCATAGAGCGGTATGGCATGTTCCGGATTTGAAGCTCGGATGTAGGAAGGACGGTTTCCCTTTTTTGTGTTGGCATGAAGGGTAAACTGACTGACTATTAAGACCTCACCATCGACATCAACCAGAGATAAGTTCATTACACCATTGGCATCGTTAAATATTCGAAGCTGCAATGTTTTTTTCACCAACCATTCAATATCCTCCTCCGAATCGGAATGTTCTATGCCTAACAGAACCAGTAATCCAGATCCAATCGATGCAATCTGCCGGCCCTCAACAGCAACCGAAGCACCTGACACTCTTTGTATAACCAATCTCACGGTTTGATTCCTCCTTTTATCTATACGAACGATGTCCCATGATTCCATCCCTGGGCCTGCAATGGCAATTCTGAACCACCAGTCGTTACAAGCACAGCGCCCATGGCACCATCAGTAATCTCTCCAATAACCGTAAAGTCGGGATCCCCGGTCACCTTTTCTAAATCGTCAGGGTTCACCGTAAAGAGCAACTCATAATCCTCACCCCCATTTAATGCCGCAACCAACGGATTGATATTCAATTCTCCTGCCATCTTTTGGGTTTGGCTGTCCAAGGGAATCCGGTCTTCAAACAACCGGCACCCTGCGGATGAATTTTTACATAGATGAAGAATCTCTGAAGAGAGCCCGTCGGAAATATCGATCATTGAGGTAGGCTTCATCTGCATCTTTTCAAAAGCATCAACCACGTCGAGGCGAGCCTCCGGTTTCAACTGCCGGGCCAGGATATAATCGTATCCTTCCAGCACCGGCTGCATCTCTCGATGCACCTTAAAAACTTCATTCTCCCGCTCTAACAACTGAAGCCCCATATAGGCACCGCCCAAATCACCCGAGACACAAAGCAGATCTCCGGGCCTGGCTCCGCTTCGATAAACCAGATCTTCCTTCCGGGCATCCCCCAAAACTGCCACGCTGATCGTTAAACCGGTGAGCGAACTGGTGGTATCTCCTCCAACCAAATCAATGCCGTAATTCTTGCAGGCCAGGTGAATCCCTGAGTAGAGCTCCTCTAACGCTTCTACCGAAAACTTATTTGAAATGGCCAGACTGACCGTGATCTGCCTGGGCCGGGCATTCATGGCACAGATATCGGATGCGTTCACAACAACCGCTTTATATCCAAGATGCTTTAACGGCACGTACATCAGATTAAAATGAACCCCCTCGGTAAGCAGATCGGTCGAAAAAACAACACATCGATCACCGTAATTCATGATCGCCGCATCATCTCCAATCCCCTTCAGTGTACTGCTGTTACCAATGATGACCCCCTGCGTCAACCGGTCAATAAGGCCAAACTCCCCTATCGCTGATATCTGTGTCTGTCCGCTTTTTTCGCTCATGTTAATATAAGACAAAATAGTATTTTATTTAATTCATTCCCGGACAAAATTACCCATAGTTTTATATCTTTGCAATTAATTTGTAAACAGACTGGATATACGTTTGTTATTTATTGAAAAGAGGAAAAAAATGACAGATCAGGATAAAATATTAGCGGAAGTAACGCAAAACGAATATAAATATGGTTTTTATACCGACATTGAAACCGATATCATAGAACGGGGATTAAATGAAAATGTCGTTCGAACCATCTGGGAGAAAAAGGGGGAACCCGATTTCATGCTCGATTTTCGGCTCGATGCTTTTCGGAAATGGCAGAAGATGAAGATGCCCGACTGGGCATATCTGAAGGTGCCCCCCATTGATTTTCAAGACATCAGTTACTATGCTGCGCCCAAAAAGAAACCTTCGTTGGAGAGTCTTGATGAAGTAGATCCGGAACTGCTGGAGACCTTTAACAAGCTGGGAATTCCGCTGGAGGAGCAGAAACATTTAGCCGGTGTTGCGGTCGATGCCGTTCTCGACAGTGTATCGGTAAAAACAACCTTTAAAGAGGTATTGGCTGAGCAGGGGATTATTTTCTGTTCATTCAGTGATGCGTTAAAGGAGCATCCCGATCTGGTTAGAAAATACATTGGACAGTCCGTTCCGGTAGCCGACAACTTTTTTGCCGCCCTCAACTCGGCGGTGTTCAGTGATGGATCATTCTGTTATATCCCCAAAGGGGTTCGATGCCCCATGGAGTTATCGACCTATTTTCGAATTAATGCGGCAAACACGGGGCAATTTGAGCGAACACTCATCGTGGCTGATGACGACAGTTATGTTAGCTACCTCGAAGGTTGTACGGCCCCGATGCGCGATGAAAACCAGCTCCATGCTGCCGTTGTCGAAATTATTGCCCTCGATCGTGCCGAAGTTAAATATTCAACCGTACAAAACTGGTACCCCGGAGATAAAAACGGAAAAGGCGGAATCTATAACTTCGTGACCAAACGCGGCGTATGCCGGGGCATCTCTTCTAAAATCAGCTGGACTCAGGTGGAGACCGGTTCGGCAATCACCTGGAAGTACCCCAGCTGCATCCTTTTAGGCGACAACTCCGTGGGTGAGTTTAACTCCGTAGCAGTTACCAACAATCACCAGCAAGCCGATACCGGATCGAAGATGATCCATATCGGAAAAAACACCAAAAGCACCATCGTATCGAAAGGAATCTCCGCCGGGAAAAGTGACAACTCTTACCGCGGACTGGTAAAGGTGATGCCAGGGGCCATCAACTCAAGAAATTTCTCTCAATGCGACTCCCTGCTGCTAAACGACACCTGTGGAGCACATACCTTCCCTTACATTGAAGTGGGAAATAAATCATCGGTCGTTGAACACGAAGCGACAACCTCCAAAATCGGTGAAGACCAAATCTTCTATTGCAATCAGCGGGGGATAGATACTGAAAAAGCCATTGGAATGATTGTCAACGGATACGCCAAAGAGGTATTGAATAAACTACCGATGGAATTTGCTGTTGAGGCACAAAAATTATTACAAATCAGCTTAGAAGGCAGTGTGGGGTAACCAACCGGAATGGCTAAAAAATTAAGTGTAGAGTAGAAAAAAGAAAAGATCTAATGCCATGGAGAAACAACCGTCAGCACTAGGCCAGAACATGGCATTTCAAAAAAGAAAATAGATATTCTGCCATTGACGCAGACAAATAATTAATATACTATGCTATCAATTAAAGACTTATATGTTTCCATCGAAGGGATGGAGATTCTGAAAGGAATTAACCTGGAGGTTAAACCGGGTGAAATACATGCCATCATGGGTCCCAATGGATCGGGAAAGAGTACCCTGGCGAATGTTCTGGCCGGAAGAGAGGAGTATGAAGTAACTCACGGAAAGATCACTTACCGGGGTGAAGATTTGCTGGAGATGTCTCCGGAAGACCGATCACGGGAAGGGCTCTTTCTCAGCTTTCAGTATCCGGTAGAGATTCCCGGAGTACCTATGGTCAATTTCCTGAAAACGGCTGTCAATGAACACCGGAAATACCGCGGAGAGAAAGAGCTGACTGCCGGTGAATTTCTGAAATTCATGCGGGAGAAGATGGAGCTGGTTGACTTGCATGCTCAACTGACCAACCGTTCTGTAAACGAAGGTTTCTCCGGTGGTGAGAAGAAGAAGAACGAAATTTTTCAGATGGCTCTGCTTGAGCCTCGACTGGCCATA
Source organism: uncultured Mariniphaga sp. (assembly GCA_964540165.1). GTDB lineage: Bacteria > Bacteroidota > Bacteroidia > Bacteroidales > Prolixibacteraceae > Mariniphaga. Next base: position 28,461 of record CAZILU010000004.1, on the reverse strand, counting down.
TTGGATGAAACCGATTCGGGACTCGATATCGATGCCCTCAAAACAGTGGCCCATGGAGTGAATGCCTTGCGATCACCAGAAAATGCCACCATCGTAGTCACTCATTACCAGCGGCTTCTGGACTACATCATCCCCGACTATGTTCATGTGTTATATCAGGGGAAAATCGTCAAATCGGCCGGAAAAGAGCTTGCGCTGCAACTCGAAGAGAAAGGATACGACTGGATTAAACAAGAAAACGAAAAGTAACATGAGTGTACTGGCAGAAAAAGCAGATCTTTCATTAAAATACGTGGCTCACTACAAAGCAGTGGAGGAGCAACTTAGGCACAACGCGCCCGGATTGCTGAATGACCATCGAAGTCAGGCCTTTCAGAACTTTGTGAAGCAGGGAGTACCAACACGAAAAAATGAGAATTATAAATACACCAATCTCCAACCCCAATTCGCGCCCGACTTCAAATTCATCCATCAGAATGAGCCGGTCAAAGTTGACCTGAATGAACTCTTCAAATGCGATGTTCCCCAATTAGATACACATCTGGCATACATTTTTAACGGTTGGTATTACGATGAAAACCGGCAATCGGTAAACCTGCCCGACGGGGTGATCCTCGAAAGCCTGGAGACCATTGCCAGAGAGAAACCGGAGCTGCTTGAAAAGTATGCCACCCTGGCTTCTACAGCCGACGATCCGCTGGTGGCCCTTAATACAGCTTTTGCACAAGATGGCTACTTCCTCTATGTACCGGCCAACGTAAAACTTAAAAAGCCCATCCAGCTTATCAACTTTCTGCAGGCAAGTGACGATTTATTTGTTACACAACGAAACTTCATCCTGGCAGAAGAGGGCGCCGAGGTTAAGATTATCTCTTGTGAACATACCCTGAACCTCAACCGTTACCTTAGCAACTCGGTAACCGAAGTTTTTGTGGGAGCCAACGCCAATGTAGAATATTACACGCTCCAAAACCAGCACAATAAAACGACCAGTCTGAACTCGTTGTTTATACACCAGGAGCGCGATTCCAGGGCTACAACACTGTACGCATCTCTTCACGGTGGTGTTATCCGCAATAATCTCAAATACATTCTTGACGGGGAAAATGCAGAGTCCAACCTGTACGGTATGTCATTCCTCGATCGAAAGCAACACGTCGATAACTTCACCCAGGTAATCCATGCAAAACCACACTGCCGGAGCAACCAATTGTATAAAAATGTACTGGATGATGAATCAACCGGTGCTTTTGCCGGCCGGATTCATGTAGTCCGTGATGCCCAAAAAACCAACGCATTCCAGCGCAATAACAACTTGTTGCTTACCGATAGTGCCACCATGCAAACCAAACCGCAGCTAATCATCGATGCGGATGATGTAAAGTGCAGCCATGGAGCAACCGTTGGACAGATCGATGAGGAGGCGCTGTTCTATATCCGCACCCGGGGTATTGCTGAAGATGATGCCCGGTTGATGATGATGAACGCCTTTGCTCATGAAGTTGTTCAGCAAATATCCGTGGAACCTTTGCGCGACCGGATCGATGAACTGGTTGAAAAACGACTGAAGGGCGAAGTAGCTCGCTGCCATGAATGTGCTTATAAGTGTGAGTGTTAACAATGTCAGCCTAAGACACAAAAAATCCACCGCAAATTCCGGATGAAAATTTCGAAACTTGCCGGGTTTATTTTTCAACGGATTGTTTACCTTTAAACCCGTTAGAACAGAAAGGATGACCCATAATATTCAACAAATACGTAGTTACTTTCCCGTTTTGAAACAACAAATTTACGGGAAACCCTTGGTGTACTTAGACAATGCCGCTTCAACCCAGAAGCCGGTTCAGGTTTTAATGGCCATGGAAAGGCTGCACAACGACTACTATGGAAATATTCATCGTGCGGCACACCGGATGGCCGATCAGGCCACCGAAGATTTCGAAGCCGTACGCGATCAGGTAATGCAATTTATCAATGCGGAAAGCCGGGAGGAGATCATCTTCACCAAAGGAACCACCGAGAGTGTTAACCTCATTGCTACAACATTCTGTGAACAGTTTATTCAACCAGGCAGTGAGATTATCGTCTCGGAAATGGAACACCACTCCAATTTTGTCCCTTGGCAAATCAATGCGCTTCGCAAAGGTGCAAAGATTGTCAAATTACCAATGTCTGATTCAGGAGAGTTACAAACCGGGCTGTTACCTGAACTAATCACAGCCCGAACCCGATTGATTGCCATAACGCATGTCTCCAATGTTTTGGGAACTATCAATCCAATTCAGCAGATCATTGAAACTGCCCATAATAGAACTGTCCCCGTTTTTGTCGACGGGGCTCAGGCCGTGCAACATCTTCAGGTAGATGTACAGGCATTGGACGCCGACTTCTATGCCTTTTCTGCACATAAAATGTACGGGCCTAATGGCGTAGGAGTCCTATATGGTAAGCGAAAGTGGCTGGAACAGTTGCCACCCTACCAGGGGGGAGGTGAAATGGTTGGCGAAGTCTCTTTTGAAAAGACGACCTTCAATGAGATTCCCTTTAAGTACGAAGCCGGCACGCCAAACATCACCGGCGTGATTGGGTTGGGAGCTGCCATTGCACTTTTACAGGAGACCGGCATTGAGGCGATTGCCGATTGGGAGCAACGATTACTGGCCTATGCCACAGAGCGGCTAAAAAACATCGAAGGAGTGAAAATTTATGGAGAAGCCCCCCGGAAATCGGCTGTTATCTCATTCAATATCGATGGAATTCATCCGTACGACCTGGGAACGATGCTCGACAAAACAGGTGTGGCCGTACGCACAGGCCATCACTGCGCCGATCCGTTGATGAAACATTTTGACATCCAGGGAACGGTACGTGCCTCTTTGGGTATCTACAATACCATGGAAGAGATCGACCTCTTTCTGGAAAACCTGCAAAAAACAGTGTCTCTCCTTACCCGACGGTAACCAACTCCGAATTCTGCATATCAGACAGAGGCAACAACCACAAAAAAAGCCGGACAACAGCCCGGCGTCAATGCATTCAAGGGTCGCAATATATAACAATCTTCTCCGGAACGGAATCCCGGGAACCTCATTTGATTAAAACAATTTTCTGAAACCCACAACATCCTTCACCTCACTCAAGGTTCGTGAAGCTGACTCCCTGGCCCTTTCTGCACCCATCCGGGCAACCCTGGCCAGGTATGCGTTATCCTCCAAAATCTCAATAATCCGGGTGCGAATGGGCGACGTATAAGCAATAATATCTTCTGCCAACTGCTTTTTCATATCACCATAGCGGATTTCACATCGGTTGTACAAATCGTTAAAATGGGTAAAAGTGGACTGCTCCGAAACGATCTCCATCAACGTAAACAGGTTCTGTACCGGTTCAGGCTTTGGCTGATTCATCTCTGTGGGACCGGCATCGGTAACAGCGCGCATCACCTTTTTTCGGATCGAAACGGGATCTTCATACAAATTAATGGCGTTGCCTTCCGACTTTCCCATCTTTCCGCTGCCATCAAGACCGGGTACTTTAATCATATCCTTACCATCAAAGGTATACGGTTTCGGCGTTGGAAATACCTTCTTTCCATACATCCGGTTAAACCGTTTGGCAAACTTCCTCGCCATCTCCAGATTCTGCTCCTGATCCTTTCCCACGGGCACATAATTGGCTTTGTGGATGATAATATCGGCAGCCATCAGTACCGGATAAGTTAACAGGCCGGCATTAACATTATCGGGTTGTTTTCGTGCTTTCTCCTTAAAGGAGGTGGTACGTTCCAACTCACCCAGATAAGCATTCATATTCAAAATAGTATACAATTCAGTCACTTCGGGAACATCGCTCTGAATATATATCGTGGCCTTTTCCGGATCTATACCGCATGCCAGGTACTCGGCAAGTACCTGCCTGACACCCGATGCCAGATCTTTGGGGGTCGGATGTGTCGTCAGGGAGTGAAGGTCGGCAATAAAAAAATAGCAATTGAAGTCGTCCTGCATCCGGATAAAGTTGCGCACAGCCCCAAAATAGTTCCCTAAATGCAGATAACCGGTAGGTCGTATTCCGCTTAAAACGGTAGCTCTTTTCTTTGTATTCTTTTCCATGTTTTCGTTATGTGCCGCAAAAATAGGCAAAAAGTTTTAGTATAAAAAGAGGGGCAGTCAGCCCCTCTTTTTGTTTATACCTTTGGTTCTGCCGGGCTCTCTGCAAGAACCCGCTCAGAGCAACTAAAGCTCTTTCACTCGAATATTTCTGAATTTAAGTTCTGAACCATGCCCTAAAAAACCGATATACCCCTTGTCGCGTAACAATCCGGGATGGTCTTTCCCATCCAATGTGCCGTTCTTCGTTGCCTCCTTAAGGTCACCATCAACGATAACGGTGCCATTGAGGGTGATCTTCACCTTCGATCCGGTTACAATGACCTCCTGGCTGTTCCATTCACCCACCGGATTTAGGTATCCCCGTTTGGCAGCGATAATTCCATACACCGAACCGTGGTATTGATACTCCTCTAAGTTGGCATAGATAGGAGCTGTATCGTCAAGAATTTGCAGCTCCATCCCTAAGTATGCCGCGTCACCCTCCAACGGAGCTCTGATCCCTAATCCATTATTCGCACCCGGAGTCAACTGGAAATCAAATCTAAAGATAAAATTATCGTACTCCTTCACGGTGAAAAGATTTCCCCGTCCACCGCGTGAGGGCTGAACCACCAACGTTCCATCCTGTGCATGATAATCGGTCGTGTTCCCTTGCCATCCATCCAGGTTGGCACCATTGAAAAGCGATACAAAACCGGTCGACTTCTCCTCTTCGGTCAATCCAATCTCATCGGTTTTAATCTCCCTGACATAAATATCCCGGAAAGCCAGATCGGTCCCATGAGCCTGAAGTTCAATTGGTCCGGTAGGAAAAATCGATTGTGTGCGATCCCAGTAATTTTCAAGTGGTACATTATCAACGACCAGTTCTCCATTCAAATAAACCGTTACATTTTCTCCAATCATGGTAATTCGAAATGTATTCCACTCTCCAATGGGATTGTCAGCGACCTTCAGTGGTTTGCTCTCATACTTTTTATTATTGTAGAGACCACCCGATCCCACCTGGGCACCTACCGACACCCGGGAGGTGTCCCAGATCTGCACCTGCGGACTTCCGCGCAGATAAATACCACTATCACCTTCTTTGGTAATACGCCAGTCAACAATCATCTCAAAATCACCATACTCCTTAACAGAGCAGAGATTTGCCCCTTTCCCGGAAAAGACAATGGAATTATCTTTAACACTCCAGTTTTCCAACACTTTTTGATCGGCCTCTTTCTGTTTTTCTGCCAGCTCTTCCGCGCTCATCCGGGCACGGGTAACCGGATTACCGACCAGTCCCTGCCAACCGGAAAGATCTTTCCCGTTGAACATCGAAACCATTCCCGCTTCGGCAGGCATTTTTGCCAGGTAGTTATTGATATTGATGATATCATAATCGCTCTCCTCTCCCTTCAACAGAGAAGCTGTCCGCTTAAGAAGATCCCTGACAATGGTTCCGGAAAAAGCGTTTTTACCATCAGAATCGGGCAACGCAACTTTCATAATGGCCCTGCCGGCAACCTGCTGCAACTTCTCCGAATCAAGATACTGCTCCAGGTAAACCAGCGAAAGAAATGTTTTCAAATCACCAATCGCACGAATAACCATCGTCTGATCGGTTACCCCGGCCGCGTATGGCATTACCTTACGGTACTGCAGCAATTTCTGATCATCAGCAATTTTAGCTCCACGCACCTGATTGACAAAACTGGCAAAGGCCTTTTTCCGGTAATCGCCGGTGGAAGATTCACATACTTCAAAAAGAGAAGCTGCTGCTGCATAATCTTTCCAGTTCAGAAGTGCCTGAAAAGCAGCATCCTTTGTTGAGCCCGAACCGTTTTTAAAATAGCTCGTAACCTCCGCTAAAGCAACATCACCGCCCATTTCAGGTAAAATGGCAATGATCCGGTCTTTCTTTGTAGTGGTCCGGAGAGTCTGTATCAGCTTCCCCTTTCCCGATTTTTCGGTCTCATTCCCTTTCACCGTTTCCACAATAGCCTGCTGAACCTGCTGAATTTCATTGGCATCTTCCACCTTCAGCAAAAGGGCAATCAATGCATCCAGGTTCTTTATGTCAGACACACTTTTCAGAGCCTGGAAAGCGGCACGCTTCTCCGATTTGTCGGAAGAGCCGGTGAGCTGCAAAATCTCAGGGAAATAGGCATCTCCTGACTTAGCCGCGATCAAATCAATCAATGCAGCCTTGGTTGCACCCGAAGTAGTGCCAAGTTTGGCTGCCAACGGTGCCAGATGCTTCTGAGAGAGCAGTCCCATAAGTGCTGATTTGGCAACCTCTGTATCGTTACCCTTTGTCAAGTGATCGATCAATAATGGGACAGCCTCGCTCCCCTGCAACTTCACCAAAGCCTCTATAGCATCAGCTCTGACAACAGAGGACTCACTCTTCAGATTTTCAGCAATAAACCCGATGGCCAACGGATCACCCCGACGCCCCAGCATATCAATGATTTCAGCACGAACATCGCCGGAAGCCGACTGAGCCCTGGCAATCCACTGACGCGTACCGGCTACGCCACCCACCTTCTCTGCGATATTCAATACCGCATAACGATAAGGCTTATGATTACTCTCAACACCTTTCAGCAATAGAGGCATCGCCTCATAACCAAAGTGACCGGCAAAAATCGAAAGGGCGGCAGCATGGTTGTATAGCTGTTTTTCGTCTCTATTGGCTTTCATAATTCCGTTCAGGGCTTTCCGTGCCAATTTTAACTCACCATTTTCAGCCAACCGATCGGCATAATTGATGAATGCCTCGGCAGCATTGGTCGGGTCGTAAGCATAACGAACCGATTTAGCAGCATTTTCCAACAGCTTATAGGAGGCTGGATTTCCGATATTGGCCAAAGCCTCCAGCACCACTTTTTGCAATGCCGGGTCACTGCTTCCGGCCAATGTCGTAATACCGGGAAGGGCCTGACCACACGTCAACGTTCCTAAAGCTTTTACCAAAGGAATCTGAGCCTTTGGTCCGGCTTTCGGCAAGGCTGTATACAATGCCTGCGCCGCTGATTTTGATCCCAGCGACAACAGCGTCTGTGTTACCGGTTCCACCATGTCCGGCTCAGAAAGGTATTTTTTTACCGGATCAACCGATGCATCGCTGGCAACCAGCCTCAACCGGTCAAGCAGAAAGGTCCGGACTTCAGTATCACTGCTCTTCTCCAGCGCCTTTAACAAGCTCTTTTCAACCAACTCGCGCTCTTGTTCCCGCCCAAAACCACTGGCATATCGCACCACGCTCTCTACAGCAAAACGAACAGCCGTGTCATCTCCGGTGCCGGCAGGTGTCAAAAATCCAAATAACTTGTCAAATCCCCCGGCACCCAATCCGACCAACTCTTCCATCACCCGGTCAACATGAACCAGATCGTTCGCAGGCATCTGAGCCAACAGGTCGGCGACCTTAGTATCGAGTGTCCTTCTGTCCTGGGCATACGTTCCCATCATCACGATGGACATAAGCAGAACAACTACAAATTGCTTTATTACTCGTTTCATCTTTAAATTTTTTTTGCTTTTATTCAAATCTGATAAAACCCGCATGAATCAAAAATCAGCTTCAACATTCTTATCCCCAAAAGGTACAAAATAGCTCCATGCCGGCTTTAACCCTCTCTTTAACTCAAAACGATCCGGTCGCTAAATAGACCATGGACCCCGCATCGGTTCATTGATTAATCGGTTAGCACCTTCATCATCAATAAATTCCAGTTTAACCGGATCAAAATTAAGCGTCCTTCCCAATCGCACGGCAACCACACCCAGGTTTACCAGGGTGCAAGACCGGAATCCATTGGTCTCATTCAAGGCAAATTTCTTCCTCGACTTAACCGAATCAGAAAAGACAGTAATTTGCGGTTCGGGCTCAGGAAGCGTCTTCAAAAAGGATTGCAAATGGGGAATATCAGATTCAAAACCCCTGAATATCTTACCATCAGGTCCTTCAATATAAGCAGCATCTTTATCTCTGTTTTCTCCGTCAAGGATGATCTGACACCCGTCGGCATACGTATACGTGATGCGCCGCCAGGAACCAACGGCATCGTAATGTTGCTGCGGAGCATCTACCTCAATACGGATCGGACTGGTATCATCCTTTCCCAACATATATTGAACCGGATCAAGATAGTGCTGCCCCATATCACCGAGGCCACCACCATCGTAATCCCAATACCCCCGGAATTTGGAATGAACTCGTTCAGGATTGTACGGTTTGTACGGCGCAGGCCCTAACCATAAATCGTAATCGAGGTTTTCAGGTACAGGCATCGGCTTCAGATTGTGCTCCCCGCTCCAGAAAAATTTCCAGTTGTAACCGGTTACACCGCTAACCGTTACCTTTAGCGGCCATCCCAATATGCCGCTGTCAATAATCTTTTTCAACGGTTTTACCTCAGTTCCCAGCCCATAAAAATTACTTTTAAACCGAAACCAGGTATTTAACCGGAACATCCGGCCGCGTGCATTCACAGCCTCCATAACCTTTTTGCCCTCTCCGATGGTACGGGTCATCGGCTTTTCACACCAGATATCCTTACCTGCCAATGCAGCCTCAACAGCCATAATCCCATGCCAGTGAGGCGGAGTGGCAATGTGCACAATGTCAACTTCAGGCAGATGAATCAACTCCCTGAAATCGTGAAATGTCTTCACGTTATAACCAATCATAGGCTTCGCCTTCTCAAGATGCAACCGATCAACATCACATATCGCTACCACACGGGTATCTTCATAACCAATGTGCCCGCGTCCCATACCGCCTACACCAATGATCGCTTTCGTCAACTGATCGGAAGGAGGTACAAATCCATTGCCACCCAACACGTGACGGGGTACAACAGTGATACCAGCCCCTGCAATCAATGCATTTCTTAAAAAACTTCTTCTAGAAGTCGGACTTTTACTATTCATGTGGATAAAATTATATTAATATATTGTTTTACTGATAAATACAAATTCATGCAAATGCTTTCTCCCGATCTGATTATTTGGCAGACATTTGATTCACCTATGATTGAAGTTATCGCCCCATAGTCGCTTGTGACTATATTCCGTATGCCCCTTCCATCCATCTTTATCGTATGTAAAATACCTGTTCTTGCCTATGCTAATGAATCATTTATAGCCCATTACCATCACATTGAAAAATAAAATTTCAAAGATAATAATTACTTTTTAAAAAAATAAAAATGGCTATCTTTCATCTAATTAAATTTTCAGTTCGTGTATCTCATCTCTATTAAACAGCTCCTCCGGTTTCATCTCGTTTTCCCGTCCCGATGGAACTCGCATAAAATTTAATTTTTGTCGTTTGTGTCAAAATTCGTCATGCTCGTTTCGTCCGCGGTTTTTCTGTTCAATCGAATATGTCGTTTCAACCGTCAGGCAATTAAAAAAACGCACTCTCCGCGCCACGGTTGATTTGATTCATTGAAACGCCTCTATAAAAAATAAATTTCAAAGGATGGATACTACAGAATTAATTTATCTTTACTCCCATAAAAACAGTACAAACCAATGAAAAACATACCTGTCATTGCCCTTTCCGGAAGATCTCTCGCTGAATCGTATGAGAAAGCATTAGTTGCTCTTTATAACGAAGGGACTCCGTTTAAAACCCAATACGATAAGCCCGGCGATCCGTTAAGTATCGATTGTACGTTAAATCTGACGATTCTTGAACCTGAACTTGATCCTGTAATTCACATGGCTTTCCCGGGTGGTATTGAAGACCTGAAAGAGTATGTATTGGAACTGGAAGGGCTCAAAGACCACTGGGTAAAAAATATGAATGATCACAAAGATACCCGTTGGGAATACACCTACCATGGCCGGTTAAAAAATTATGGCATTTGGAGGGAGCTGACAGACCTTGGCTCCCGTGAGGCGGGGCCGTTTAAAGTCGATCAGATACAAACCGTTATTGACAAGCTTTCAGCACAACCATTCACACGACAAGCACAGATGATTACGTGGATGCCCAACATTGACAACAGCTGTTACGATCCACCCTGTCTGCAATCTCTCTGGTACCGGATCCTTGAAGACGAAGACGGCGTTTATTGGCTGAACTGCAACATCAGGTTTCGCAGTAATGATGCCTGGGGTGCCAGTTTTATGAATATGTTTGGCTTTATACAGTTTAACAAAGAGATCATTGCAGCTGGCATTGCGAAAAAATGCAACCGGGAGGTAAAACTGGGCAGACTCAACTGGCAGGCCGATTCCTACCACATCTATGGAAAAGATATCCAGGCAGCTAAAGAGAGGTTATTTGACCGTATAAATGATATGCCTTTTGAAGCCCGAACCATGCCTTTTAACGATCCGTTTATCCGCGACATGTATCTGCAATCAGAACCAGGAATCCTGGAAAAGATCAAAGCTTATGATGAACGGCACTAATCGGGAACAGAACTGACGCTGCCCGACATATCAAGCAACCAGATAAGGTAATCTTTTACCCATGGCAACGAATTGGTTCTCAATTCAGTTGTCAATGCTTTCCTCCACATCGCCAACGCTTCCGGCTCGATTCCCGGGGCAGTGACCCGGGCTGTAATATCAAAAAGAACCTGTTTGGCACCGGCTCTTGCCATCACATCTGCCCCGGCCAAATAACGCACTATATGATCAAACATTGAACTACCCATGGCAACCGCCGCATCATGAGCCTGTTTTCGTACCCGCGCATCCTCATCCAGAAATCCATTGGCAACATAATCAGGATCGGAATCCAGATTTTTCAGAACAATATTTTTTAAATGAATAAACTCTCCTGCTTTGCTGTGGTTTGACTGAAAGCCGATCGCCCCCTGCAAGTTCTTTTCGATCATTGAATCAACAGTATCTGTATCAACCGTCAACGCGACACGATCATCAACGGAAATCTCAATCCGCTTCCGGTCGCAACGAATCTCCATCTGATGCCAGATTCCCGTCGTTTCATCGGGACGATAGGTGACCGCAACGTGTCCATAAATCGAGGCCGTGCAGTGCAGGTCATCACGATATGGTGTCCATGGAGCCAACAGTTGGATCTCTACGCCCGACTGCCATGCATTTGCAGGATCGGAACGAATCAAAACACCGCTGTTGCCAACCGATGACAACAGGTATTCGAATCTTAAAATAAAATTTCCATACCATGCTTCCGTAAATAGATTAGATCCATTTCGGGGTTCACCGATCAGGATTCCATCCTTCACCATAAATCCGGGATTTTCGTCAGACATACGCCACCCCTCCATATCCCTGCCATTAAAGAGAGGAGAAAAATCCGTTTCCGGCTGTGCCATACTTGTGGGACAAACTGAGAATAGAAACAGAAAAACAACAAAAAATATTTTTATTCGTTTCATATAGGGTTACATAGATTTTCAGAGCTTTGGCAACACCCAGGGAGATCGATAGTCGCGCGATAACAGAAAATTAGCTGCCGGATCATTTTCAAATTGTCCCGACAAGCCATTCCAGATTAGATTTCGTTTCAATCGAAAAGCGATTAATGCCAAATGCATGGGCAACGTCATTCGCCGGGCATATTCCAAATTACTTTCAGGCTGTTGCCTGGATTTAACACTATCTAAAAAATTTCGTTGATGTCCGGGTGACCGGGACAATGTTTTAGGCACCTCCGGCAAGTCATCAAAAACAGCATCTCCCATCCGAATCTTCCGGCTCTCATAGTTGCAGGTCAACGTACCATTATCACCCTCAAAATGAGCGCCAATAGACATCTCAGCAGCACCTGGCACTTCGGGTGGATTGGTTGTCCACAATACCCGAAGATCTTTAAATGTAAAATCTACATCAATCCACCGGGGTGTATCGGCAATGCCATCTCCCGGTGATTCTCCGCGCACATCGATCGTTGTAAGAGACTCAGGAGTCAGAGACATATACATAATATCGGCGATATGACACCAAAAATCAGCAAAAACACCTCCGGAATAGTCAAAAAAGCTTCTGAAATTCCGATGACAACGAACCGGCGTATATTCAGCCCATGGGGCAGGCCCCAACCATAAATTCCAATCGAGCGTTGCCGGTGGCACCTCATCAGGAGGGTATCCCGAACCTTTGGTTCCGCCTGTTTTCCAGAGTCTGACGGTATGAATCTTTCCTAAAGCCCCCGACCGGATGATCTCTGCAACGCGATGATAGTTCTCGCCGGCATGGATCTGAGTTCCCAACTGAAAAATACGCTGATACCGATCCATGGCTTTCAACATGGTATCGGCCTCTGCAGCATAATGAGAAAGCGGTTTCTCTCCATATACATCCTTGCCCGCTTCAAAGGCCAGTATGGCAATTAGTGCATGCCAATGATCAGGCGTTGCACATGTCACTACATCAATATCTTTTCGATCTAACACCCTTCTGAAATCGGTGTAAAGATCCGGATTGGCCATTGGCTTTCCCGACAATAGCAATCTTTTGCCATCTTCCAGGTGTAGCTGATCAACATCACACAAAGCTACGGTTTCAACATCCGGATGGGAACTAAACCAGCGAATGTGGGACTTACCCATGTTACCGGTACCGATGTGCGCCACCCGGATCCGATCGCTTGGAGCAACATCGAAAATCGATCTTTTTACCAAAGGAATTCCGATGAATCCAATACCGGCATTCTTAATAAAATTTCGCCGGCCTGTTAAACTTATATTCGTCATATGTTGACAGGTTCTATGGTTTTAGCCCAAATACAATCAATACATCTGCGATCAAAGTTAATGAACTTATTAAATATTCCATCCAATTTGAGTTTATTCTTACAGTCAACCGGTCACCGGATGTCTGAACGAGCCGCTGCTATTTGACTAAAATTCAAGATTAAATTGATCTTTTACAATCGCTTTAACTTCGTTCATATCAACCTCTTTCCCAAGCTCTTTTTGTAAGGATGTAACGCCAAGCGTTAATCCGCAGGGATTGATATAACCAAAATAGCGAAGATCGGTATTTACGTTTAGAGCAAAACCATGCATTGTGACATAACGACTTACCCGGACACCGATGGCGCATATTTTCCGGGCACGAACCGGATCCTCTGCATCGAGCCAAACGCCGGTTGCTCCGGCTTTTCGCTCCCCACACAAACCAAAAACATGCAGTGTTTGTATGATGGCATCTTCCATCTTCTCAATATACTCGCGAATCCCCATACGAAAAAATTCCAGGTCGATGATGGGGTAACCCACCAATTGCCCGGGTCCGTGGTACGTAATATCTCCGCCCCGGTTAATTTTGATGAATGTAGCATCAATCTGCTTCAGATAGTCAGCATTCGCCAGCAGGTTCTTCTCATCACCACTCTTGCCCAGCGTATATACATGCGGATGCTCCACCAGCAAAAAGTGGTTTAACCCGGTTGGTCTTTTATGCGTGATTTTCTCTTTAATGCACTCCGCAAGCAGCTTCTCCTGCATATCCCAGCAGCTCTGGTAACCAACCACTCCCAAATCCTGAAAATTAAATTGTGCCATTCGTAAAGGTTTTTCAGGTAATCATTTTCCGTTGTCTTCTCCTCCCCCGATAACCGGCGCCCTGCTGAAGGGCTTTGTGCGATCAAACAGAAAACGCATGGTATAGTGAGTCTTCATTCGTTTACCTCCAACCGATTCATAAAGAGAAACAATTTTAGGGTTGAAATCTCCGGCCCACGACAGCTCCATCTCCGTATACCAGGGTTTCCGGTACATCACCGGGCGAAGATGCCAGAACATGGCAGACTCCACCCCGGACCGTTGAAATTTTGGGACAATTCCAATAATCAGGCTCCGGGTTCGGGTCATGGTCTTTTTTCTCTTTAACCACAACACCTTCGGTAAATTCCAAAGGGTGATCCTCCCCTTCAGCTTTTGTAAAATCTGATTGAAATCGGGAACCATCACAAACAACGCAATGGGCTCATCTTCATAATAGGCAAACCAGATAAAGTCCTCTTCTATTAGAAACCGGGCGCTATTGATAAAATCCTGCAGATCATCTTTATCTATTGGCCGAAAGTGTTTGTGAAAGCGCCAGGCATTGTCATATACCCGGGCAAAATCTTCGATGAACTTATCCTTCTCCTTCCAGGTAAAGTGTTTAAAACTGAAATGTGGCTTTTTGGCTACCCATTCAGCTACCTTCCAAAATCGCTCCGGAAGTTCGGGCAACGTGGTGTCCAAATGATAACTATACTGTTTAAAATAGACTTGAAAACCATAGTTCTCAAAGAGTTGTACATAGTAAGGCGGGTTGTAAGGCATGCCAAATCCTTGTGGCATAAATCCATCGGCTAAAACACCCCAATGGATGTAATTCTCGCCAAAATTGACGGGGCCGTCCATGGCCTCCATCCCGTTTTTCTTCAGCCAGTCGCGGGCAGCATCAAACAGTTGATTGGCGGCCTTCTGATCATCAATACACTCAAAAAAGCCGCACCCTCCGGTCGGCTGTTCAAAGATAGCAGCTTTCTCACGGTTGAAAAAGGCGGCAATACGACCAACCGGCTTCCCCCGGTCATCGAGCAAAACCCAGCGAATTGCCTTGCCCTGCTTAAAGGAGGGATTGGTTGCCGGATTAAAAACGTTCTCAACCATACCCTCCAACGGACAAGCCCAATTCTTGTCACCCTGGTAAATCAGATGCGGCACCTTATGAAAAAGCTTCCGCAACTTATTATCATTAACCTCAATTAATTGCATATTGCCTTGTTTTTACAGCTTTCCCAATTCTCACAAAGGTACACGTTCATCCGTTCCAACCACCAGTCCGGCAAACTCTTTTTATCCGAAAATTCTATTTTATACCCGTATGAGGGCACTCCTGAACATTACCTTTTCCATTTCCTTCGACTGTCCAGCAATTCCCTGACTGGAGAAGGTCATCGACACATTTAATCTTGGCCGTCTTCTTCACCAAGCGGATCTGCTCGGCCATCTCCTGGTCATACACCGGTGCATCCACGCTTCGAATGACTCCCAGTGCCACAGGAAAATCAGGAAGGCCCATATTGATCAAAGCCAGATGAATCAACGGATCCGGTTCATGGGCATCGTGTATCAGAATATCATCAGAAGTCACACCGTTCTCACCAATGGTTGCCACCTTCAGCCGGCCTCTCTCCATAACAATTCCCTTAGAGTTATCAGCGCCGAAGAGCATAGGCTTACCATGCTCCAGAATCAGCTGCCGGTCGGCACGATGCTCCGGATCAGTCAGGGCTTCGTGGGCTCCATTATTGTAAATAACACAATTCTGTAACATTTCAACAACCGATGTCCCCTTATGATCCGTTGCAGCCGTCAGGATCGATTCACTCAACTTCAGGTTTCCGTCAACGCCCCGGGCATAAAAAGTTCCGCGTGAGCCAATCACCAGTTGCCCTGGCTCAAACGGATCTTCAATGGTCCCAAAAGGTGAGGTCTTACTCTTAAAACCTCTTCCGGAGGTTGGTGAATACTGCCCCTTCGTAAGCCCGTATATACGGTTGTTAAATATGATAATATTCAGATCGATATTCCGGCGGATGACATGAATGAAATGGTTTCCTCCAATGGCCATGGCATCACCATCACCGGTGATCACCCACACATTGAGCTCAGGATTGGCAAGTTTTACACCGGAGGCTACCGCGGCTGCCCGTCCGTGAATGGTATGAAAACCATAGGTATTCATATAGTAAGGCAAACGAGATGAACAGCCAATTCCGGAGATCACGGCAAATTTCTCTTTCGGTACTCCCATCCCGGCCATCGTTCGCTGAATCGCGTTCATAATGGCAAAATCGCCACACCCGGGGCACCAGCGTACCTCATTCTCACTTTTAAAATCTTTAATCGTATACTCAATCGTTGCCATTATTTTTCCTCCAGCAAATGGTTAATACCCTCTTTTATCTCTCTTACGGTAAAAGGCAACCCTTTCACCTTATTTACCTGGTGATACTCGTGGCCAGGAATTTTGTCGCGCAAATATGAAGCAAACTGCCCCATATTAAGCTCACAAACCACAATCTTCTTGAATTTTTTAAATACCTCTCCGCTATTAGCCGGCAGGGGTTTTATATAGTTAAAATGGGCGAGCCCCACTCGTTTACCCTCATCCCGCAGCTCTTTTAATGCTCCGATGAGATGCCCGTATGTACCCCCCCAACCGACCATCAGCAAATCACCTTCCATATCTCCACAGACGTCAAGATCGGGGACCAGATCCACAACTTTCTGCACTTTCTCTTCCCGGTACCGGGTATTGTTTTGATGATTTTCAGGATCGTGGCTCACCGTCCCGTCAATACTCTTTTCCAATCCACCGATCCGGTGTTCAAACCCGGGCATTCCGGGAATTGCCCAATCGCGTACCAACGTTTGATTGTTTCGCTGGTATGCTTTAAAAATCGATGGGTCTTTTGCCATCTGTGGTGTAATCGATGGCAAATCAGCCATTTTGGGAATCCTCCAGGGCTCACTGCCATTTCCAAGAAAACCGTCGGTCAGCAAAATAACCGGAACCATCCGTTCCAAAGCAATCCGGGCAGCATGATAAGCATATATAAAACAATCGGATGGCGTACTGGCCGCAAGAACAACCACAGGGCTCTCCCCGTTTCGTCCATACAAAGCCTGCAGTAAATCCGATTGCTCCGTTTTGGTTGGAAGACCGGTTGAAGGCCCGCCCCGCTGTACGTTAACAATCACCAGCGGAAGCTCAGCCATCACAGCCAGACCAATAGCCTCCGATTTTAAAGCCAGCCCGGGCCCCGAGGTTGTGGTTACCGCCAAATCACCGGCAAAGGCAGCGCCAATAGCCGACGTTATTCCGGCAATTTCATCCTCAGCCTGAAAACTTTTTACTCCCAAATCCTTTCGCTCCGATATCGCAATCAGGATGTCGGTGGCCGGGGTAATCGGATAAGAGCCTAAAAACAACTCCAATCCCGCTTTCTCTGCTGCAGCAATCAATCCCCAGGCCGTAGCATAGTTTCCGTTGATATTACGATAAACGCCATCTTCGATGCCAGCTGCCGGCACAACGTAAGTGGGTGTCAGATGCTGCAGGTTCATGCCATAATTGTACCCATCGTGCAGTACCTTTATATTTGAATCAACCACCAGAGGCTTCCTTGAAAACTTCGCTCGCACCATCCGCTCTATATACTCCAGCGGCCGGTTAAACATCCAGGCAACCAATCCAAGAGCAAACATATTCTTCGTCCGAAGAATGCTTTTATTATCTAATCCAAAATCCTTCAACCCTTCACGGGTAAGGCTGGTAATTGGAACGGCTATCAAACGGCAATCATTCAGATGGCACTCTGAAAAGGGATCATCGGTTTTAAATCCTGCTTTTGATAAATTCTTTTCGGTAAAAGAGTCGGAATCATATATAATGGTACCTCCCGGATTCATAAACCGGGAATTTGCCTTGATAGCAGCCGGATTCATGGCAACCAGTACATGGGCATAATCGCCCGGTGTGGTTACCTGCTTCTGACCAAATTGCACCTGAAAACCCGAAACCCCGCCAACGGTGCCCTGTGGTGCCCTGATCTCCGATGGATAGTCGGGAAATGTAGAAATATCGTTCCCGATTAATGCCGTAGCATCAGAAAATAGTGTGCCGGTTAACTGCATTCCATCTCCGGAATCTCCGGAGAACCGAATGGCAACCTCTTCCAACTCGATTACTTTTGAATCCTTCATATATCGTCGATTTTTGATTGTTTTCGTTTAAAGAAAAAACGACTCTAAAACTAACATACTTTAATTTCAGAATCGACCTTGATTTAATACTTAAATTTTTAATAAAACAAAAATAACTATTATTTAACAAGTTAATAATATGTTCCTTCCGATTTATATGTTTTAATATCTTTGAAATCATTTTTAATTCAGACTATAATGGCATTGATAAAACCGCTGAATGGTAAATCTCCCTCGTTAGGGAAAGAGTGTTTTCTTGCCGAAACCGCCACAATTATAGGTGATGTGGTTCTGGGCGATCATTGCAGTGTTTGGTATAACGCTGTTTTACGTGGAGATGTCCACTATATAAAAATCGGGAACAATACAAATATTCAGGATAACGCCGTCATTCATGCTACCTATCAAAAATCACCAACCAATATCGGGAACAACGTCACCATTGCTCATGGAGCAATTGTTCATGGATGTACGCTTCACGATAATGTAATGATCGGAATGAATGCCGTTGTCCTGGATGATGCCGTGATAGAGAGCAACTCCATCATCGCTGCCGGATCGGTGGTAACCAAAGGAACGGTTGTTGAAAGTGGCTCCGTTTACGCCGGCATCCCGGCAAAAAAGATTAAAAATATCAGCCCCGATCTTCTGGAAGGAGAGATCAACCGCATCGCTGAATCATATCAAAAATATGCCAGCTGGTACAAATAAATTCATTTACTCCTGATGCACAGTGATGCCGGGAAGAGCCCAAATAAAAACAAATCGGAAACCAGCCGGACATTTTTTTTTCATTTTCAAAAAGTTTTAGTTCCTTCGTGAATGAGAACATACCTGTTTAATTTTTCAAAAATAGCATTATGAAACCTACCTTACTGATTCTGGCTGCCGGGATGGGCAGTCGATATGGAGGACTTAAACAAGTTGAACCCATAGGGCCTTCGGGTGAAGCCATTATCGACTACTCAATCTATGATGCCATCAAAGCAGGCTTCGGAAAAATTGTCTTTGTTATCCGTGAAAGTTTTGCCGATCTTTTTCGCGAACAATTTGAAGCAAAATTAAAGGGCAAAATAAAAATGGAATTCGTCTATCAGGAACTGGACAAACTGCCAGCCGGGTTCACCCTGCCCCGGGAACGAGAAAAACCCTGGGGAACCGGGCACGCCATTCTCGTAGCCAAAGAGGTCATCAACGAACCCTTCTGTGCACTAAACGCCGACGATTTTTATGGATTAAATGCCTATAAAGCCATGGCCGGATTCTTAACGGAATCGGTTGATCCATTCGAATATTCCATGGTCGGATACAGACTTAGAAATACCCTCTCTGAGTTTGGATCGGTCTCCCGGGGAATCTGTCATGTTGATTCCAATAGTTTTCTGAAAAAAATCGTAGAAACCGTTAAAATTACGCAAAAGGATGGTGCTATTATTTCGATTGAACCCGATGAAACAACGACACCATTAACCGGTGATGAAAATGTTTCAATGAATATGTGGGGATTTAAACCTTCCATCTTTAACGCATTGGAAAAAAAATTCAGCTCTTTTTTAACATCTCACATTCTGGAACCAAAGTCTGAAATCTTCATACCATCGGTCGTATACGACATGATCTGCGATCAGGAGGCGACAGTTCGGGTTCTTAGTGCCGATGCTCCATGGTTTGGCGTCACCTATAAAGAGGATAAGCCGGCAGTAATTAAAAAGATCCGTCAATTGATCGATGCAGGTGAATATCCCGAAAAATTATTCTGACCCATTTTAAATAGTGATCTTTGGAGTTCCCTCGGGCAGAAAAAAGATATATTTACCAGAGAACAAATTTATTACAAAAAAAATACATGAATAAAATTTTAATCAGATGCAAGATTCATTAATCATCATAGCCAAAAAGTTCAAATTAGAAGGAGAAGTAAAAGAAGTTAATCCCTTGGGTGAAGGCTTTATAAATGATACCTTCCTGATAATAACCGAAGGCACTGCACCGAACTACATCCTGCAGCGAAAAAACAAAAAGATTTTTTCACCGATTCCGGCCATGATGGAGAACATCCGGAAAGTGTGTGATCATATTAAGGCAAAGGTGGTCAGTGCCGGTGGTGACCCGATGCGGGAGGCGATGACCATAATTCCGGCATTCGACGGAAAACTATACTACCTCGATAGCGATGAGGAGTATTGGGCTGTTTCTCTCTTCATCGACAACACCATTGCCTATGATGCAGCCGAAACACCCGAACTGGCTTACGCCGGCGGAAAAGGCATTGGCAAATTCCAGGCGCTGGTCTCCGATCTGAAGGAGCCACTTACCGATATATTACCCGGATTTCACAACATCCGGTATCGTTACCAGCAGTGGGACCAGGTGTTAAGCAAAGATCCTGCAGGAAGAAAGGCTCAGGTAGAAGAGGAGATCGAATGGATTGAAAGTCGCCGTGAGGAGATGATGAACTTCTGGCGATTGGTTGAAGATGGAACCATCCCTACCCGGGTGAGCCATAACGACACAAAAATCAACAACATCCTTTTTGACAAAAACGGTGAAGTGCTCTGCGTAATTGACCTCGATACCGTATTGAGCAGTACCGTATTGAACGATTTCGGTGATGCCATCCGGTATTATACCAACACCGGAAAAGAGGACGATACCATCTTAGATAACGTATCAATGAACATGAATATTTTCAACGCCTTCGCCCAGGGATACCTGGAAGAGGCCGGAAAATTCCTTACCCCGGAAGAGATTGAATATCTGCCCTTCTCAGCCCGATACATCACAT
This sequence comes from uncultured Mariniphaga sp., assembly GCA_964540165.1. Classification (GTDB taxonomy): domain Bacteria; phylum Bacteroidota; class Bacteroidia; order Bacteroidales; family Prolixibacteraceae; genus Mariniphaga. The sequence continues at coordinate 7,858 of CAZILU010000004.1, read as the reverse complement.
ACGAACAGGTGCTGCGTTTTTTGATGGACTATATTGACGGTGACAACTACTACAAGATAAAATCGGCAGATCATAACCTGATTCGTACCAAGGCTCAATACAAGCTGTTAACCAGTATCGAGGAGCAGTTACCATGGATGAAAGCATCAATCGCCCGCATGTTGGATTAGCGAATTCAACCGGTTTTATAAATGAATGGTGGTGGCATCAACCGACATTCCAAGAAAGAGAGCTGCCTTTTCATTGAAGATCTCACTTGACTCAGTGGTTTCAAACGATCTTTGATGGTTTTTTGATAGTCGCCGGTCCATCTCCGGATGCCTCCCAAGATAGTCGGTCAGCTTCTCGGCAACAATCCTCCCCTGCTCTAAAATTTTTATATGCCCGGGAACATACGCGCGAATCTGATCGATCAACAGGGGATAGTGGGTACAACCCAAAATCAGCGTATCCAAAAGATGATCTTTATTCAGAATGTTGATAATGTGCTTCTTAACGAAGTAATCAGAACCCTCATTGTTCATTTCGTTATTTTCCACGAGAGGTACCCACAACGGACAGGCCTCTTGTACGGTTGACGTAACCTTTCCATTCGACCACTTAGCCAACTCAATCGGGTACGATTCAGAAAGAACGGTTCCCGGAGTACCCAACACACCTATATGACCGTTTTTGGTAATTTCAGAGACCTTCTCAACACTGGGCCTGATCACGCCCAAAACCCGGCGATCGGGTGCCAGATTTGGCAAATCGAGCTGCTGAATATTTCGTAATGCCTTGGCTGATGCCGTATTGCATGCAATGATAACCAACGGGCAATCTCTGGAAAACAGATACTTCACTGCCTGAAGTGTATACTCATATACAACCCGGAACGAGCGGGTGCCATAAGGCGTACGGGCATTATCGCCCAAATAGAGATAGTCGTACCGGGGCAGGGCAGACATCAACTCTTTTAATACGGTCAGTCCGCCATATCCTGAATCAAAAACACCAATGGGCGATGACTTCATCATATAAAATAAATTATTAGCGATGAACAGCCAGATGATATGCTTCATCGTAATACCTTCCCAAATTCGACCAGTCGAAGTGTAATGAAGCTTCTTCACTTTTATACCTCAGCGCTATTCGCTCACGTCGGTTCAACTGAACAAACCGGAACATGATATCGGCAAGTTCATCGGCTGTACGATTAAAATCCCCGCTCTTCCGGTCAACAATGTACATCCCCAACTTCTCATGCTCAAGGATATTCCGGGAAACATAGTCTCCAAAACCAGCCAGGTTGCTGGTAATGGAAGGCAGTCCACTCGCCAGGCACTCTAACGGTGTGTATCCCCAGGGTTCGTACATACTGGGGAAAATACCCAGATGACACCCCCTGACAAACTGGGTGTAATCCATTTTAAACAGGGGATTGGAGGTTGAGATGAAGTCGGGATGATATACGACCTTTACCTTATCGTGTCGGTTATTAACCAAGTTAGCAGCCCTGAGAAAATTTAGAATCTCATCTTTCGAATCATCTACCATCGTATGAGTGACAATCTTTGGAAGCTGATTCGATCTCCAGGTCTGCACGTTTCGTCTAAGTTTCAGTTTCAGATAATCTTCTACCATTTCACTCAGATCGGGAAATGCATATTGCCCGTTCGATGAGGTAATCCGGGTATAGAGCCGCTGCCCGATCTGCTCTTTGATTTCGTCACAAACCCGATGAATATCCTCAATTAATGCCTTTGAATGCAACACATTAGGATTAAAAGTATAGAAAGGCCTCTTGGTTATGAAAAAGGCGACAACGGTCTGTCCGGTATTCTGCTGTTGCATTCTCCAATTAAGGCGGGCCAGGGCTTCAAGGGTAATATCATACCCCTTATTCTGATATTCATACCTGCCCGAAGTAAAAAAGTAGAGGGTGTTGTCGAGGTCGAATGAGTAACTCTGAAAGAAGTGCCCCATAACAAACTCATGAATTTTCTCCTTAAACTCGACATGCTGGTTCTGCACCTGATGCAACGCTTCAAATCGCTGAATGTTAAGTCCGTTAGGAAGAATCATATCCGGAGTTCGCCCCAACAGGTGGGTACATTCACGGCCGGTGAGTTCACTAACCGTGGTGAACACATGAGCTCCGTGGGCCGATGCCCGCTCAATCTCCACAATGGGTTTTACATTAAACTTATTGGCTTCCATCTCCCAGTCATAAAAGGCCAGATGCTCGTAAAAACGGCTGTCATTCATTGCCAGGTAACGCCCAAGCATGGTAGCATGCGTTGTAAAAACAACCTTTATGTTTAGATTCTCCTTTCGAATGCCCGGAATGGGCAGTCCGGCCATCCATTCGTGAAAATGAGCAATAATATTCGATGAGCAACATCCGGATGTAGAGAGATAACGCAGAAACTCCTTTACCTGAAATCCAAAAGCGGCAACCAGATCAACCAGATCATCGTGACCCGGAAGCGCAATGTGATGATCCTGCCAGACAGAATGTTTGATCTCTCCCAGCTTATCAAAAACCGAATAAGGATTGAATAAGACAACATAAGGACGGCCGGAGACAATCCACTGACCATAATGAACGTCAAAACCCCGCTCCTGCATCTTCAGCACTGCCCGGCCAACCGGCGTAGAATAGTCGGTAGCCGGATCAAAATGGGCCGCTGCCTGATCTTCAAAGTAGGGACCGATCAGGAAGTAGGAATCCTTCCCCCATTTATCGATCACCGATGGCACCTTCGACCGGATTACCGTATAAATGCCACCGACCTGATTGCAAACCTCCCATGCAATTTCAAACAAAAAAGCATTTGCCGGCACCTGACTGGTCGCTGTTTTTGAACCGGAAATATCACCGTTTACCAGAGTTTTCATAATTATAATATCAGTTTTAACACCAATTTGTCTGCTACAAAATCCTAAATATCAAAACATTCACGATTAAGACATCCCATAGCAGGATCGTTGGCATCTATGATTCCATAATTTATTATCGTCAATAAATATAGAGTGAATTTCTATCTTCGCCAACAAAAATAGTTTTAAAGCATAAAAAAAGCCACATGCATGGTTGCATGTGGCCGTAATGAATCGGTAAACCGAAATATTTTTACTGAATCCCCAACTTTTGCTTTACCAACGGGAGAATATCAACACTTTGGTTTGACTTGTACAAAACAACCTTGGTGCCAATATCAAAAACATACAACAATCCCTGCTCTTTGGCAACCTCTTCAATCGCTTTCTCAGCTATATCAAAAACTGGCTCAAGCAATTCATTATATTTTTGTTGCAGTTGCTGCTGAGCGCTCATCTGATAGTTCTGGATTCGTTGCTGCAACTCCTGCAACTCCGAAATTTTGGCATTCCTTCTTACCTCTGACGCATCGGCCCCCAACTGTTCCAATTCGGTCATTTTTGTCTGATAGTTCTGCTGCATCTCGCCAAGAACATCCTCCAACTCTTTCTGAAATTCATTAAATTGAGTTTCGGCTGTTGCTCTTTCAGGCATCGTCTGAATCAGGCCTTGCAGATCAATATGTCCAAATTTTTGATTTTGTGCGCTTGCAGAATAAGCAACGGCCACCAGCAATATCAGCGCAAAACTTTTAATTAATTTTCTCATCATCAAAGTAGTATTAAATTTTTGGTCACAAATATAATTATTAATTATTTATATCCGAGTTTTTGAAGTACCTGATCGCTCAGGTCGTACCGCGGATTGGTGAAGAAAAGGGTTGTTCCTCCTGCTTTGTCAAAAATCAATGCATAACTCCCTTCGTTCGCAATGTCCTGTACCGCTCTGAAAATATCGTCCTGTATGGGCTTCACCAGGCTCTGACGCTTTTGAAAAAGATCGCCCTCAGGTCCAAAATATTTTCGCTGTAACTGTTTGTAATCTTTCTCCTTCGTTATGATCACATCCTCGCGTTTGCGCTTCATATCTTCAGAAAGCAACACACTCTCAGCCTGAAAATCCTGATACATCTGCTCAATTTCGGCATGCATCGATTCAAGCTCTTTCTGATATTGAGTCGACAATTGATTCAACTGCTCCTGGGCTGCCCTGAAAGAGGGAATATTCTCAAGGATATATCCGGAATCGATAAATCCATATTTTTGAGCAAATGTCATCCCAGTCATGAGAAGGACAACTACGGTTGTTAAAAATATTTTACTCATCTTATTTAATTTTTGATTATCCCTTTAAGAAACCTGATTATCACAATCCATGCCAAAAATATAACGATCAGAACTGCTGACCAATAACAAAATGAAATTGACTTCCGCTATCACCCGGTGCCCATGGGATCGTATCAAATCCATAGCCCCAGTCGATCCCCATCAATCCAAACATGGGCAGAAATATACGAACACCAACTCCGGCCGAACGGTATAGCTTAAATGGGTTATAGTCCTGAAAGCTGCTGTTTGCATTCCCGGCTTCCGCAAAAGCCAACGCAAAAATGGTCGCACTTGGTTTCAGGGTAATTGGGTAGCGCATCTCCATGGTGAACTTAGAGTACATTTTGGATCCACTGCGTTCGCGACTCAAACTGAAATCCTTATACCCGCGTAATGCAACATAATCGGTTCCATAGATATTGTAACCCGACATACCCGATCCTCCCACGATAAATCCTTCAAACGGAGAGGGCAGGTTCGAGTTGTAATATCCTAAAAATCCCATCTCTACAGCGGTACGGAGAACCAGGTTTGTATTTTTGGTAAGCGGATTAAAAACCTGCCCCTTAAACAACCATTTATGATACTCAATCCATTGATACTTCTCTTTGTTGGTTATATCGGGAGAGCCGTAATCCTTTCCCGAAAAGAGTGAAAAGGGAGGCGTCGCTTTCAGTGTCAGGGAAAACTGTGAACCTGACCTCGAATAGAGGGGATTATCGATGGAGTTTCTGCCAAATACCGTTTTCAGACTGACATTATTAAAGGTGCCGTTCACATTCCTGTTGCCGGTTTCATCCTCATCCGTCAGAAAATAGAAGTAGCTGCCCATGTTCTGTAACAGGTAATGTTCAAACGACAACTCATGGTAAACGGTAAAGTAGTCATCGGGAAATGACAACCGGTATCCATATCCCATAGCGAGGGCGGTTGTTTCCCAAATCTGATCGTCTTCAGCATTGGTCCCTTCCGATCCATAATTGTAGTCGTACTGCGGCATGTAATTGTTGTATCCATAGGGATCGTATCCAAATCCGCTCATGCCACCGCCATAATAAGAGGGATAACCCGAGGAATATCCGCCTCCGTAATAGGGATTGTAACTTCCATAGCCTCCGTATGGATTGTAACTCTGGTAATATTTATTGGCGCTGTAATTAATCCGGGAGTGAGACAATGACAGAGAAAATGAATTTGGCTTTTTACCGCCAAGCCAGGGTTCCACAAATGAGAGACTAACGGTCCGGTAATAACGTCCGCTCGTCTGATAGCGCAAGCTTAATGTTTGACCGTCACCCGTGGGTAATGGTCTCCATGCCTCCTTGTTCAATACATTACGAACCGAAAAATTCGCAAATTTCAATCCGACTGATCCGACGAACATTCCTGCGCCCCAGCCGCCCGATAGTTCAATCTGATCGTTCGCCTTTTCCTGCAACTGGTACTCAATATCAACCGTGCCATCTTCGGGATGAGGAGTGATGTCCGGATTGATGGCCTCCGGGTCAAAATGCCCCAACTGAGCTAACTCACGAACCGATCGTACAATCTGGGTTTTGGAGAACAGATCCCCCGGATAGGTCCTCACTTCGCGACGGGCAACATGCTCATGGGTTTTGGTGTTTCCTGTGATGCGCACCTGATCAATGGTCGCCTGCTTACCTTCCCTGACACGCATCTCATAATGAATCGTATCATTTTCAATATCAACCTCTACCGGCTGTAAGTCAAAAAAGAGATAACCTTTATCCAAAAATAAGTTATTCAAACCCTCATCCATATCGAAGAGCCTTTTCTCTAAAATCGATTGATTAAATACATCCCCCCGTTCTATCCCTAAATATTGGTTCAGATAATCCGAAGTATAAACCGTATTTCCTACCCATCGGATATCACCAAAAAAGTACTTTTCACCCTCGTCTACCTTGATTTCGATATTCACTTTGGGCTTATTTTTTTTACCAACAGCCACCTGATACAGCGTATCTTCAATGATAATTGCATCGCGGTATCCCTTTTCATTGTATTTGGCCAATAAATTGGTCTTATCCTTTTCATACTCATCTTCCAGAAACTTTTTCGTTCTGAAGAAATTCCTTAACTTACTGGCATTGGTCTTCTTCATGGCTCTTTCAAGAACATGGTCCGGAACAACGTCATTGCCGCGAATGATGATCTCATTCACTTTTACCTTCTCTTTTTTATCAACATAAATATCGAGAATAACGCTGTTAACCTGTGTTGTATCATCGCGCTGAACGATGTTAACTTCCGTATTTAAAAAGCCCTTGGCAAGAAACAGCCCCTTAATGTTTCTGGATGCATTGATCACCTGATTATCGGTAATCTGACTTCCTTTAAGCAATAGCACTTTTTCAGTTATATCATCCTGTTCCGATTTATTTACACCAAAGTAGTTAACCTCCGATAAGCGCGGCCTCTCCTGTAGCTGAATGATAATCCATACATCATCTCCCGAAACTTTGTCGGCAAAAATCTCCACATCAGAAAAGAGTCCATGTTGCCAAAGTTTATTAATGGCTGCGGAAACGGCTTCACCAGGCACCTCGATCACCTGGCCGACCGAAAGCCCCGATAATTGAATCAGCACCATCTGATCCAGATGTTTGATCCCCGAAACCTGAATATCGGCAATCGTATACTTCTTCGGACTGGAATAATAAACTGAAAAATTTTCATCGTCAGTGACCTGCCCGCTTACACCCCGGGGAATCAACTGAATAACTATAAGCAACAGTATAAGATATTTTTCTATTCTCACCATAATCATTAAGTAAATAACTGTTCACTGATCTTCCCGAACCGTCGCTCCCTGTTTTGAAAATCATAAACGGCTTCAAACAAATTCTCCTTTCTAAAATCGGGCCATAGGATCTCGGTAAAATACATTTCCGAATAGGCCACCTGCCAGAGCAGAAAATTACTGAGCCGGTACTCTCCACTGGTTCTGATCAACAATTCCGGATCAGGTATTTTATCGGTTGTCAAATAGCTCCCGAACAGTTTATCATCAATCTCTTCGAGGGTAATTTTTTCATTTTTAACATCTGCAGCGATTCTCCGGGCTGCCTCGGTAATCTCCCATTTCGCACTGTAACTCAGCGCCAGAATTAAGGTTAATCCGGTATTATTAGTTAAAACCTGAATGCATTCATTTAACTTATGTGAAACATCTTCAGGCAGTTTACTTATATCTCCGATGGTACCCAGTCGTACGTTGTTCTTTTTTAGCTCTTGGGTCTCATTTTCGATCGCCTGCACCAACAAACGCATGAGCGCATCCACCTCCTTTTTTGGGCGTTTCCAGTTTTCAGTAGAAAACGCATAGAGCGTCAGGTACTGAATGCCAATCTCACCGGCACCCTCTACGACAGAACGTACGGCCTCTACTCCATGTTGATGGCCAAAAATCCGCTCCACCCCATGACGTGCTGCCCACCGGCCATTTCCATCCATAATGATGGCTACATGCCGCGGAACTTTATCCATATTTATCCTCTTTTTTAACGATTCCATTACCAGTACTTCCTGTCGTATGCGGGGCATGCTTTTGATTCCATAAAGATCTTGTATGTTATATAGATCCCAAAATAGCCCGGCCAGTCATTATTATGCCAAAAATCTGTATATTTTACCGTCTCACCAT
>CAZILU010000003.1:47495-60480 GCA_964540165.1 uncultured Mariniphaga sp. | reverse complement strand
TCAGCACGCGGGCAACGTATTCGGCCGACCGGTGGCCGGTGTCGTACCAGCTGATACCTACCGCCGCCAATGCTCCATCTTTTACAAACTCGTTATCGTTGATGATGAGAGGGATGCGGTTGTCGCGACTCACCCTGACGATCCCGTGAAAAGCCTGCAAGGCCGTGTTGTCGCCGGTGATCCAGAGAGCATCGATGGAGCGCATGGCTAAAGCGCTGACTGCCTGGAATACTTCGGAGGTATTGGTAACGGTGGTCTCGACCAGCTCAATCGACTTTGTTTTCAGATATTCGCGAGCCTGACTGACCACCTTTACGGAGTTGATCTCAGAGGAGTTGTAGAGGGTGCCGATGCGGCGGGTGCCGGGAATGACATCGCAGATGAAATCCATGGTCTTCTCCACCGGCGGGAAGGAGCCCACACCCGTAATGTTGGGAAGATGATCGGTGTAGGAGCTGCCGGCACCGGCTTCCAGCGGAGTGTACGACATGGTAAAGACGATTGGCCGCTTTTTTACGGTTGAGATTGCCGCGGTGATGCCCGGAGTGGAGGTGACCACCACCAGGTCGATATCCAGGTTGTCCATGTTGAGGTGGATCGGCTGCAGATTGGCCATCTCCCCGTTGGCATGCTGCGCGATGACCTTCAGATTGCTGTCGCGCACAAATCCCAGGCTGCGTAATCCGTCGAACAGCCCCTCCTCGGTCAGGTCGAAGGTTTTGTCGGGACCGAAATAGGTGAGTCCCATCCGGTACTGCCTCCCGGATTGGGCATAGACTCCTGCCTCTGCCGGAGAGCGATCTGCCTCCGAGCTCTTTTTAACCCGGTTGTTCAAATCAGATAACAGGAGAATCGATCCGGTCAGAACCAGGGTTATTATGCCGTTTAAAATCTTTTTGAAGATATTCATTGGTTTGTTTTTTTAACTGCCTTCAACTTTTTCAAGATCTTCGGAAAGGTCGCTGGTCAGGTCAGCTTCCAGGAAATTTCCTTCGTTAGGAAGCATCAGCCGAAACTGATCGATTTGATCAATCTCCAGAACACCTTCATCAAGAGAGAATTCAAGCACATGGCCTCCGAAGGTTTCATCTTCGGAGATGAAGTGGAGGTGGTAGCCGGGAACATTAACACCGGTTACAAAGGGCGGACAGAAAAAACCACTGAGAGTCCCCTTTACGGTATCGCTTTCAAATTCGGGTTGAAAAGCGGTGACCTCCACCAGGGGGCGGTAGGGTTTTTTCTGGGAGGGAACACTGCGCGTTTTTACATGGTTAAAAGTGCCCTGCAGCCGAAGAGCATAGAATAGATTGCTGCTCACCATGATGCTGTCGATCGTTGTTTTAAATTCTGCAAATGACAGCGATTCGATGGAAAACTGCCGCTCAGGTTCGAAAAAGGTCACGGAGGCAAATGGCGTTCGCAAAGTGTCGGCAGGTTTGTATATGTTCCCGTCGGCCTTCACCTGGTAAAAGATTCCATTTAACAGAACCATCTCTCCATCAAGTGACTGAAAGGTGCCGATGCCAAAATCACCCCAGGATGAGAGATCGTCTAACGTGGTTGTGCCATCGTATACTCCGGTCATGAGTGCATCAATGGTTGAAAACTGAACGATGGCCTGTGGCAGGTTCTCCTTTTTGTTGCTTGAACATCCGTAGAATATCAGTAGCACAATCCATAACCATCTGGTTGTTTTAACAGATAATTGCATTGGTCTATTATTTTAATATTTTTCCTGTGCCGAACCGAAATCGGGATAGATTGAAAAGATGGAGCTGAATCCCGCGATGTCAAAAATCTCTTTGATCGGTGGTTGGAGGGAGAAAATTTTTAGCTCTCCTCCGGTGGCCATTACTCTTTTTTGCAAGGTGAGAAAAATCCGCAGCCCGGAGCTGCTTATGTAACTCAGATTGCTGCAGTCCAGGTATATTACCGGATACTGAACGCCGGATAATGGTTCAATTGCACTTTCAAATTCGGTGTAGTTGGTTGAGTCGATTCTGCCGTTCATGGCAACCAGCACACCGTTGTCTGTTTTTTCAATGGTTGTTTCCATTTTTATTTTTTTTTGGTTTATGGTTGAATTTTATCTGTTATTTGTAACAAATAAAATAGCATCCTCTATTTTGTTTCGTTCCAGTGTTTCACCATTTTTAATAAATTTTGACCTCCTTTTCTTTGGTATGAAACCTCATCCATGATCTGTTTGATCAGGAAAATCCCAAGTCCCCCGATAGGCCGGTCTTCGGCAGAGAGTTTGATGTCGGGATCTTCTTTTTGGGTAGAGTCGTATGGCCTTCCCCGGTCGGCTACCACGAGGGTCAGTTGGGTGCCAATCAGCCGGAAGGTTATTTTGATCCGATCGGTTTGCCCCTTTTCATAAGCATAGAAGATGACGTTGGTAAGAGCCTCTTCCAGCACCAGGTTAATGGAAGGCATCAGATGAGCCGGTATGTTCCATTCAGCCTGTAGCTCATCCAGAAAGAGTACCAGTCGCTCCAACTCGCTAAGATTGTTTGTAATAATCAGCTTTTTTTCCATTTTTTTCCATTTTTCCATAGTAGGTAATGCTCATCATGGTCAGATCGTCGGATTGTATATGGCCGTTCACATGGTGCATAATTTCTTCTTTAACCGATCGAATCAGGGATTGGGGTTTTTGTTGCGCATGCTCAAGGAGAGCGTTGATCAGCCGGTTCTCACCGAAGAGATTTTCATGAGCATCTTCGGCCTCGGTAACCCCATCGGTGTATAAAAAGAGTTGATCGGTGGGAGCCATTCTGATTGATTCTTCGTTATAGTCGAAAGTTTCAAATAGTCCGACCGGAATGGCTTTGGTAACGGGGAGCAGTATCACCTCCTTATTCTCCTTTATCATGGCAGGCGGATTATGGCCGGCGTTACAATATCTGAGCTCTCCGGACCGGATGTTGAGGATCCCCACGAAGAGGGTGACAAACATATTTGATTCGTTGTTTTGTGAGAGGGTTTTATTCATTGACCGGACAATTTGGTCGGTGCTGCTGTTTTTTTCGGCTACCGAACGGAGGAGAGTGCGGGTTACCGCCATAAAAAGGGATGCAGGAACGCCTTTTCCGGAAACATCACCAATGGTGAAGCAGAGGTGGTAGTCGTCGGTAAGAAAGAAGTCATAGAGGTCGCCACCCACCTCCCGTGCCGATTCCAACGATGCGTATAGATCGATCTCAGGCAGGTTGGGAAATGGCGGAAAAATGTGTGGGATCATCCCCATCTGAATCTCCCGGGCGATGCGCAGTTCGCTCTCAATCTTCTCTTTGGCAGTGGTTGTCTCTTTCAGGTTGATCACGTAGTTTGACAACTCTTTCTGCATAAACTCGAAGGAGTTGTGCAACTCTTTCATCTCATCGTTCGCCTCAATGGCCGGAAGTTCGGTGTTAAAGTTCCCGGCGGCAATGGCTCGGGCCGATTTGGCAAATTTGGTTAGGGGCCTGATTTGAAGGTTGATAATGCGAATGGTGGCCGATGCCAGTACGCCAAGTCCAAGAATGGAAAGCAGGAGCAACATCAGGTTGAGGTTGTGAAGGCTGGCATACATCTCTTCGTGTGGATAGACCACCCCTAACGACCATTTGGCAGAGGGTAGTTGCGTATGATATATCCAGACGTTTCCCCGGTCTTTCAGCCTAAGGTTCGACAGCATACTCTTTCCCTGGATCATATTACGACCGACCGTTCGCATTTCAGGCTGATCCATCTCTTTGGCCCGTGTGAAGATGGTCTGGTTCATGATGTTTGACCGGTCGGGATGGGTTACATAGACCCCGTTCCGGGAGAGCAGGAAAGCATAGCCAGTTTCGAAAATTTTGACGGAGTTCACAATCTCTGTCAGCCAATCCAATGAGATATCGACGGTGATGATCCCGGCAAACTGCCGCTTTCGGTCTTTTGTCAGGTAGAATGGTACGGAGCAGGTGGTCATGAGCGCTTCGCCGCCGCCTTCATCGTAGTATGGCTCCGACCAGTATGGCTCTTTCAGTATGGCCGGTATCTGGTACCAGTCCATGATAAAGTAATTGTATTCGGGCGACCAAAGATCGGTTGTCAGGGTTTCTTCGTTTTTTTGATAGGCATATGGGGCAAAGGCGTATAGATTGTCGGCGTACATCCCGGGCTCAAATCCGATCGCACTGGCAAAGATGACCTTGTTGTTATCGACCAGACGGGTCAGGAAAGCGTAGATAGAATCTTTGGGCAGAGCACCCGATTCTATCATCCAGGCGAGGTTTTTGGGGATCATCTCTGCCTGTTTGATTACCTCTTCGATCCGGAATATGGTACTATTGGCCAAGTGGATGGAATTCTCCCGCGTTGATTTTTCAATGGTTCTTCGTGCAAAAAGATAGTATGCCGAGAAGATCAATCCTCCCAGCAGGATACAGGCCAGCAGTACCCGAACAATGATTTTAAAGGATAATGTATTTCGTCTCATAGGTCAATCATTGATCAGTGGAAAAAAGAAGGCGTTGTATGAAAAGGTCAATCTGTCTGGCTGAGTGTTTGCCAGATGAAAAACGTCAACTGCCCGGTTGAAATCCAACTCAAGAAGCTGTCCGTTTTTCACTTCCTTTTCTCCGGGCGTCATCATCTCCAACACCTTATCTAACATCCACCGTTGATGGGCGCGGTTATTGGGCAGGTGAGCCTTGTTCATCTCGTTTATCACCATATCAAGGGTGTGCTCCCGGTTTTGGCGTGCATACTCCCACCCCCGTAGTGTTGCTTTCAAAAAAGCGGTAAGGTCGTTCCGGCGGGAATGCAACGTTGATTCCAGGCAATAGAGCCCATCCTCCGGAATGTCGAGTCCATAATCGGAAAAAAAGAACCGGTTCAGCTCCTCTTCATCTACGCCGCTGTTTATGACCTGGTCGTATTCATTGTAGTACATGACGGTGAGTGCGTCTACACCGTCCATTAGAAATAGATTTACTGTATTGAGTATCCGGGTAAACTCCCATTCGATGCCTTTTTCGTGCATGAACGCAAGTGGTACGTCGTCGAAGCCACTGCTCCAGATGCCAACCTTTTTGCCATTCAGCTTCTGTGGCTCATCGATGCCACTGGTTTTTTTTGTTACCAGCATAAGTGCAGCATGTTGCGACAGCTGCCCGATGTTTATCAGGGGCACGCCGGCCGATCGTTGCTTGATGGCGTCCATCAGAAAAGAGGAGACAATATCGGAATCACCTGTTTTAAGGAACTGGAACGAAGAGATGTTGGCTGTTAAATGTTTGATCTCAACCTCCAGCCCGGCCTCCCGGTAGAACCCCTGGTTCAGCGCAACATAATATCCTGCAAATTGTGCCTGCGGAATCCAATGTGGGGTGAAAACAATCCGGTTGCTTTGGGCAATACCGCTCCAACTGCAAAAAATCAACAGAATGGAGGTTGTTAATTCGCGTATCAAAGGATGTTGTTTTTTCAAAATTTGCATTTCATTAACCAGTTTTGAGTGATCGTGTTTATATATGTTTTGATATTTACCCAAATGGATTGTTACTGCCGGTTACAATGGAATATTATGGTTCAGGATTAGCTTCAACTTCCAGAATGGTTTCGCACAAACGACTGGCAACGTGGGCCGATAGTTTTTTGTAGGAGATTCCAACGCCCTGGTAGCAGACGATGGGAAGCACCCACTCCAAAAGAGCCAGACAGTAAGGTATAAGGATTTCACATCCGTTGGTTGTCCGGGTGGCATACTCCCTCATTTTTTTTATGAGCATCAGGTTTTTATTCAGGGTCTCTTTATCCCTCTCAGACAGCGCAACTTCTTTCGGTTCTCCCCAGGTGCCGGCGCTGTAAAAGGTATCGGTAAATGGCAATATGAGTGGCAGGTTCTCCGGGTTACCCAAAGGAGCCCGTTCAACCATCAGGATCGCTTCCAGTCGCGCAAAATCGGAGACTGTTGAGCGGGGGCGGGTTTCAGAAAAATCGATCAGGTAGACGTTCATCTGATCATCGAGCAGAATATTCTGCATGTTCAGATCGCCATGGCATATCGATTTATAAATGTCGAACGTCCGGGATTCGTGCTTTGGGTAGTAATGTTTCAGGAACCAATAGGGATTAATACCGATGCGGTTTTCGTTGTTGAGCTTCATCTGTTTGTCATCGGCCGACAGGGAGAAGAGCTTCTCTGCCGTTTCACACAAGTGCGGGAAGAAGGTTCGGGCAGGATTGTGGTCTGAGTAAAGAGGAATTTTATCTCTGACCGGTTGCCCGTACCAGGGTTTCAAAATGTTGAGAAAAATTTTATCGAAAAGTGGCTCCAGCTTTTCTGCCGGCCATTCATTATAATAATGGGTGAGCCACTGTAGTTGGGACTGTTCCCCGCCAATTCCCACGAAGTTGTATCGCAGGGCCCCCTGATTCAGGTAGCCGGAGGTGCCAAGGATCTGGGCACTGTTGTTCATGATATAGGGCAGCGCATATTTTTGACAACGCTCTGCCTCGCGGGTGATCAGGTTACGGCCGGCGATTTTAAGTACGGTGGGCCTCAACCGGCGTCCCAGAGAGTCGAAGGAGTCTGCCTGAAAAGTCTGGGCTGAAAATCCACCGTGCAGAGGATGAAGGGCTACCCGGGCGGAGTCGGAATATAAGGTTCGTACCAGGTAATTTTTGTAAGGTTCCCATGGCAGGCCCCCGGGGGGCTCGATTTTTATCCGAAAATGTTCGGCACTGACCTGTTTTGATGCCGTAAATATCCAAACCAATGGATTGCATAGCAGTGACTTCAGATCGGGAGTCCTGACGCTTTCAATGTTTGAAAGGGTCAGGCATTGATTGATATATTGTGTCAGAGGCTCCTCCTGGTGGTTTTCGGAAAGATGATCCAGCATGAAACGGATTCCGGCATACGACTTACCCTCGTTCTCAACGATTAACGGTGTTAGTTGGCTGAACCAGGGTTCAGGAATAAGACTTTCATGATCTGCTTCGAACAGTAAGGTGAGTGCCGGCTTGTATGGATCGCGGTTGGCTATCAGCCAGGCACAAAACGGGTAGCGATCTTTGGATTCCATCAGCTGACCGGTATGTCGCAGAAACTTCTCCAGATGGATGTAACGATTTGAGGCCGGTTGGATTTTCCAGGCGAAACTCCCGGGGAATGAACAGGCACAGGTGGTGAATAGTGCCCCTTTTTTGGCCTCTGTCACAACCCGGAAGTCGGGTGGGGTCGATGCATTAAATGGCAAAACCGCGGCACAATTACCGAGCGTAACAAAGAGTCCCTGGTCGTCCGGATCAGGGGAGAGTCCCTCTCCGAACGATCCGATTCCTGCCGATATGCCCAGTTCATCGTAACCCACCAAATCATCGGTAATCCAGAGAAGCGCTTCTTCTGAAACGGAATCTGGCTTGTCAACCAGATATGTGATCTCATCCAGCTTCACTTCCCTGTGCCTGTCCATTCGATTTTCCATTATGAAAATCTGTTCTTCAGCTAATTCATTGCTTGTGAATATGGGTATAACGGTGTGTAATCCCGCCATTTCAAGCACTTGAAAAACTTCTGCAGACAGATGGGTTAACATTAGATTTCCTCCTTGAACCGAGAGCGATTTGATAGCCGTGATTAGTACTCGAATTCCACTGCTTGACAAGTAGTTACATTGAGAAAAGTCGAGAACAAGATACTTTTGTTTCTCTATTTCCGGTTGAAGGGCTGCTGAAAATGGCTCTGCATTCAGGGTGTCCAGCCTGCCTTCCAGTCTCATCAGAGTATGATGAGCTTTTCGAAGTACATCGATGTTCAGCCTATTCGTCATAGATTAAAAGCTAACGGATTCAGGTTTAGCATTGTTTAAGCAAATTTAAGGATTAATTTAAGATGAAAATTGTTTTTTTCAATTTTCTGTTTAACCTTTTTTCTGGCGTGCAATCATTTTTTAACGTAGCTTAATGGCATGGATATTTTGTGTGAGAATGAGACAGAGTTGGGAATTTCTCATCGTTTACCTGCCATAAATTGTCTATTTTTGCATTTCTAAACAGACCAAACCCAACCATTAAAAATAGATTTAGAGATGGCGTTAAGCAGAAGAAAATTTATCTCCGCCGGGGCACTTGGGCTTGGCGGGTTGGTCGTTACAGGACAAGCTTACCGGTTTTTATCGAAAAGCAAGGCAAAAGCTAAGGTTGTTATTGTTGGGGGAGGTGCTGCGGGTATCACCATGGCAGCTTATCTTTCGGAAAAATTGAAGTACGATGATATTACGATTATCGAACCCAACAAAATTCACCATTACCAACCGGGGTACACCCTGATTGCCTCCGGAACATTTAAGGCTGATGAAGTTCAGAGAGACACCGAAAGTTTGATACCCCGCGATGTTAAGTGGATGAAGGACCGGGTTCTCGAACTGCTTCCCGATCGCAACCAGGTGGTTACCGCTGAAAATGGGAAGGTGAACTACGATTTTCTGGTTTTGGTTCCCGGTTGTGAAATGGATTTCAATCAGATTGAGGGGATTACCAGGGAATCACTGGGCAGGGACGGAGTACACAGCATTTACGATTTTGAGGGAGCGGTCAGATGCCATGAGGCTTTGCAGCAGTTACCCGGGAAAGGTGAGGGGCGGTTGGTTTTCACCGACACCTATACCAAGCTGAAGTGTGGGGGTGCTCCCAAAAAGATCTGCCTGATCACTGAAGATCTGTTGCGAAAGCATGAAGCACGGGGTGGATTTCAGATCGACTATTACTGCAATTCAACCAACCTGATGACTCCCAAAATTTTTGGAGATCGTTTAGAGACGATTTATAATGAACGGAATGTCGGGCTTATTTATCAGCGCCGCCTGGTTTCGGTTGACAGGTCTGCGAAAAAGGTTGTTTTTCAGGTTCTTGAGGAGCCTACGCAGGCCCATCTGCCGATCACTGAATCTACGGTGTTGGAAACGGTCGATTATGATCTTCTTCATGTAGTGCCGCCCATGGGGGCCCCGGAGTTTGTGAGGAACTCACCCTTTGCCATTACCGATGGCAGTTTGAGGCATGGCGGATGGGCCCGGGTCGATGAACAGACCCTGATCAATCCCGATTATCCGAATGTGGTTATTTTTGGTGATGTAGCCGGACTGGGAACCAGTAAAACCGGAGCGGCCATTCGTATCCAGGCGCCGGTAGCTGCAGCAAACCTCGTGTCGATTATGGAGGGGAAAGAGCCTGAAGCGATATACAATGGCTATTCTGCCTGTCCGATTGTTACCGAATATGGAAAGGTGCTGATGTGTGAGTTTGGCTACGATAAGGAGCTGATGCCAACCATTCCGTTTATCGATCCCGGGGTGGAACGAGGCATGTGGTGGGTGTTAAAAGCTCATGGATTGAAGCCGATGTATTACCATGGAATGCTTAAGGGATTGATGTAGCGTGAATAATGCTTCGGGAGATCTGCCTCCCGAAGCATATTTTATTTTAAGTGTTGCTCTGAACTTGTGAAGTATGATTCAGTAGGGTTGATTCCTGTGTAGATCTTCGGACTACCGGTTGCTTTTTGTCCGGATCTACAATCCTTTATTCCGCAGTAAAAGGTCCATCTCCTGTTGTACCTCACGGGCTGCGATGCCGGCTTTTTCTGCAAAGTCTTCACCGGATGAGGCGTAGATGATACCGCGGGAGGAGTTGACCAGCAGTCCACACTGGTGGTTCATGCCGTTCTCTGCTACTTCCCGGAGGCTGCCTCCCTGGGCACCCACGCCCGGCACGAGCAGGAAATGGCCGGGGATGATGTCCCGGATCTCTTTCAGCTTTTCTGCTTTGGTGGCGCCAACCACATACATCATATTACCGGTTGATCCCCATGCCTGCGATCGTTTTAAAACGGTTTCAAACAGCATGTTGCCAGTCTCCTCATTGACCACATACTGGAAATCGGCAGCCCCTTTGTTGGAGGTGAGTGCCAGTACGATAATCCATTTTCCGGGGTAGGCTAAGAAGGGCTTGACCGAATCTTCGCCCATGTAAGGGGCTACGGTAACGGCATCAAAATTGAGAGTCTCAAAAAATGCCCGGGCATAGAGCGCGGAAGTATTGCCAATATCACCCCGTTTGGCATCGGCAATTAAAAAGATCTCCGGGTATTTCTTCCGGATGTAATCGACTGTTTTGCTCAGACTTTTCCATCCCGCACTTCCCAGGCTTTCGTAAAAAGCCAGGTTGGGTTTGCAGGCTACTGTGAAGGCAGCCGTTTGATCAATGATCTCCTTGTTGAAGGAGAAGATCGGATCAGCGCTGTTTCTCAGGTGACCGGGAATTTTCTGTATGTCGGTGTCGAGGCCAACGCATAGAAAACTGCGTTTCTTCTGAATCTGTTCGAAGAGTTGTGTGATATCCATTATTATCCTTTTGATGGCAAAGATAGGCAATCATAGCAAAAAATAGTTTTGTATCTTTGAAATGTACCATTAGTAATCTACTGCATGGAAAAAGAGATCATTACAGCCATTGCCCTGGGAGTCGGCCTTAGCGCCAGCGCCGGATTTCGTGTTTTTGTGCCGTTGCTGATCGCCGGGTTGGCCGGTCGCTTTGGATTTTTGCCTCTTGATGGCAGTTTTGCCTGGATGACCAGTACGCCGGTGCTGATCATCTTTGGTATGGCAACGATCGTTGAGATTGCTGCTTTTTACATTCCCATTGTTGACAACTTTCTGGATGCTATTGCTATTCCATTTTCTGTTGCCGCCGGCACGATATTAACTGCGTCTCTTTTGCCTGCGGAAGCTGAAGGATTGCGATGGATATTTGGGTTTATCATTGGCGGTGGAATATCTGCAACGATCCAGGGAGGGAAGAGTGCCCTGCGACTGGTATCAACCGGATCAACCGGAGGATTGGCCAACCCGGTCTTTTCCACTGGTGAGAATACCGCCGCTATGGGCATTGGCCTTTTGAGCCTGCTTATCCCGGTTCTGATCGGCGTGGCTGTTCTTCTGCTGATCCTGTTTATTTTCCGGCGGTTTATCTTGCGTAAGCGAAGAAATAGCCGTTAGAAGGCGGATGGTATTCCTGTGGCCTTTAAATTTCGGCCTCTTTCAGTTTTTGTGCATTCTCTTCAATCATCAGCTTCTCGATGATCTCATCGATTTCACCGTTGATAATGGCCTGTAAATTGTACATAGTCAGGTTAATGCGATGGTCGGTGACTCTGCCCTGTGGCCAGTTGTAGGTTCTGATTTTTGCCGACCGGTCGCCGGTCGAAACCATGGTCTTTCTTTTTGAGGCAATTTCATCGATGTACTTCTGGTACTCCATATTGTAGATTCGGGTACGAAGCTCATTCATGGCCTTGGCAAGGTTCTTCAGTTGTGACTTCTCATCCTGGCAGGTAACTACTATGCCGGTTGGGATGTGAGTCAGTCGGATAGCCGAGTAGGTGGTGTTCACCGACTGTCCGCCAGGACCGGAGGAGCAGTAGGTGTCTTTTCTAATGTCGGCTTCTTTAAGGTCCACGTCAAATTCCTCGGCTTCAGGAAGAACGGCCACTGTTGCCGCGGAGGTATGGATACGCCCCTGAGTTTCGGTTTGAGGAACCCGTTGTACCCGGTGAACGCCCGACTCGTATTTAAAAATGCCATAAACACCTTCGCCCGTAATATTGGCGACGATCTCCTTAAAGCCTCCGGCCGTGCCCTCATTGACATTGGTCACCTCCAAACGCCAACCCCGCTTCTCACAAAACTTTGAGTACATGCGGAAGAGATCTCCTGCAAAGATGCTGGCTTCATCACCGCCCGTACCGGCACGGATCTCCAGGATGGCATTTTTACTGTCTTCCGGATCGGCAGGTACCAGCAACATTTTGATCTCTTGTTCTTTAGCTGGAATTTTATCTTCTGCTGATTCCAACTCTTCATGGGCCATTTCACGCAGATCTTCATCGCTCTCCTCTGCCAGGATCTCTTTTGCAGAGCGCAGGTTGTCAACCAGGTTTTTATACTCCTTAAATGCATTGGTGAGCTTTTCCATGCTTTTATACTCCTGGTTCAGTTTGACATACCGTTTCATATCAGCCATAATTGCCGGGTCGGTGATTTGCTGTTGTATCTCCTCAAACCGGTGTCTGATTGATTCATATTTTTCCAGTAGGGTGTATTCTGACATTATCTATCTATTTGATTGTTCTTCATTTTTTTTTACAACCACAGGTTGATTTACCGATGCTTATGCAACTTCCGGCAGCCGGAGTGCACCAATTAATCGATGGTACCCGGGCCTCTGTTCTTCCTGCCGGGTATGGAATCTAATAAACAAATGAACCGTGGCTGCCGTTTATGGTCAGTTGTTTTCCGTTAAAGGGCTCAACCCTTCCAACGATTTGGGATTCGATATTAAATGATTTTGCAATGGCAATGATATCAACGGCAGCATCGGGTGTGGTATATATTTCAAACCGGTGTCCCATGTTAAATACCTTGTACATCTCTTGCCAGGAGGTTCCCGACTGCTCCTGAATGATGCGGAACAGTTCCGGTACCGGAAACAGCTGATCTTTGACAACATGTACATTGTCAACAAAGTGGAGTACTTTGGTTTGAGCACCTCCAGAGCAGTGAATCATTCCTGCGATCTCTTTTCGGCAACGGTTGAGCACTTCTTTTATGACCGGAGCGTAGGTGCGGGTGGGTGAGAGCACGAGCTGCCCGGCATTTAGCCCTGTTGATTCAATCCGATCGAGAAGTTGGTACTTCCCGGAATAGACCAGATCGTCGGGAATGTCGGGATCGAAACTTTCGGGGTATTTAGCAGCCAGGTAGTTTGCGAAAACATCGTGCCTGGCAGAGGTCAGTCCGTTGCTGCCCATACCTCCATTGTACTGTTTTTCGTAGGTTGCCTGGCCTGTAGAAGAGAGTCCGACAATTACATTGCCGGCCGAAATGTTGCCGGCTGTGATCACCTCGTCTCTTCTCATGCGGCAGGTAACGGTGGAGTCCACAATGAT
>CAZILU010000003.1:0-47452 GCA_964540165.1 uncultured Mariniphaga sp. | reverse complement strand
CCGGTTGACCAGGCGCTGATGCCCAGGCTTCGCAATTCTGCCAGCAGCTCTTCTGTGCCCTGGATAATGGCTGAAACCACCTCCCCGGGGATTTTATTCTTGTTTCTTCCAATGGTTGATGAGACCAGAATGTCATCGGTAGCTCCGACGCAGAGAAGGTCATCGATATTCATGATAAGGGCATCTTGCGCGATCCCTCTCCAAACGGATAAGTCGCCGGTTTCTCTCCAATAAAGGTATGCCAACGACGACTTTGTGCCGGCACCATCGGCATGCATGATGTTGCACCACGCCGGATCCCCACCCAGAATGTCAGGAACAATTTTACAAAACGATTTTGCAAAGAGTCCTTTATCGATGTTTTTTATGGCATTATGGACATCGTCCTTTCCTGCTGAAACCCCCCGGGCATTATATCTCGATTCCGTAACCATCCGATTGATTTTTAGGGTGCAAAATTAATAAAATCTGTTCGATTTTGCTACGACACATGTAGTGAATTGAACCTGATCGGAGTTATTTAGTAAAAACATCATCCATAGAGATTCCGTTTCGAGGGGGTTTTGCGGTTCAATTGCCGGTAAAATGTGAATTGATCGGATCGCCTGGTTTGCCTGATGGGTAAAAGGCTGGCAGTGAAGGTGAAAATCAAAAAAAAAGCCTTGTGGGAACAAGGCTTTTTTTAAGTCACTATAATCGTTAGATCGGTTCCACATTAAAAGCAACCGGACCCCGGTCGCTCTCCTTAATTTCAAACTGAACAGCCTGGTCTGTTTCCAGTCCAAACTGAGCATCTTTGATTCCGGTACGATGAACGAAAACGTCTTTTCCTTCCGCTGTGTGAATGAATCCGAACCCTTTAATTCGATCGTACCACTTTACTTTGCCTTCCATAGGGAAATTGTTAATAACGGCCACCTTTGTTGAAACCGCCTCCACCGCTTCTGCGATTGCCACCGCCACCGCCACGGGAGTCGTTTGATTTGGGACGAGACTCGTTAACTTTGATGTTACGTCCGCTCAGTTCAGCATTGTTTAGTTCATCGATGGCTTTTTTAGCTTCCTGGTCATCGTCCATTTCAACGAAACCAAAACCTTTACTGCGACCGCTTAATTTATCGGAGATAATTTTAACCGATGCAACTTCGCCATACTCTTCGAAAATCTCTCTTAAATCTTCCTCAACAACATTGTACGGAAGATTTCCAACATAAATGTTCATCTGTAAAAAATAATTAAATTAATAAAACAGGCCCTGCCGCCACGGTAAGAGAACCCGGGTTCCGTTTGTTCTTAGATTTATACCTATGTAGAGATGAAAATACCCATTAACAGAAAAATCTTGATGAAAAAAACAGGAAGGAGAATCGTGCCCGGCTGCAGAATACCTAAAAAAACAAAAAATAAAGACCAATTTGCTAATAACCAGACAAATAAAAATCAGTGAGTTCTTTATTATCTATCTATTTGCTCCGCAAAGTTAAACTAAAATTGGATTTACCAAACTTTTTACGAATAAATATTCAAAAATCATTTTTTTTCGTACAGGCCGCGGATAACTTCACTGGCAACAAAGCAGCCAAAAATGGCGGGCATATAAGAGATGGTTCCTACCGTTGATTTTTTATTCAGCCCTTCATCATCAACAACTGCCTCATCGGGAACCTCTTCGGATGAAAATACGACGGGAACCCCTTTTTTTATTCCAAGGCGGGAGAGTCTTTTGCGCAGTACGCGAGCCAGGTTGCAGTGGTGCGATTTAGAGATATCGGAGATCTGCACTTTTGACGGGTCAACCTTACCTCCCGCTCCCATGGAGCTGACAACCCGGATACCCCGGCTGAGGCAGTTGCTGATCAGGAATGTTTTTGGGGATAGGGTATCGATAGCGTCAACCACATAATCAAATTTTAATCTGTCTAAGAGCCCGGTGGTTTTCTCATCGCGCATAAATTCAGTAATCACTGTAATTTCAATATCCGGATTGATATCCCGGAATCGTTCTGCCAGCACTTCCGTTTTGGGTTTGCCGGTTGTGCTGACCAGGGCAGGAAGCTGCCTGTTTCGATTTGTGGGATCAACCACATCGCTGTCAACCAGTGTTAATTTGCCAACGCCGGCACGGCAGATCATTTCCGCCGCCCAGGCTCCGACTCCTCCCAGCCCAACGATTAGCACATGCGATTTTCTGAGGATATCCAGCTTTTCCAATCCCAGCAACAGTTCAGTTCGATCGAGCCAATCTTTGTTCATGCTCTCTTCTGTCATTTGTTTTTTATATTTTATCAGATCTCAGGAGAGATGTTCTCGATTCGGTTGAAGTTTTCCCAAATCACCTTTTTCATTTCATCGACCGTGATCCCTTTCAGGTCTGAACCACGGGCATAGATCATTCCGAGGCTTTCGTTGGATGTATCTGTTTCAAAAAAAATGCGGTCTAAAGGCAAAAGTCCAAAGGCTGAAACAGCCTTGGTTCCCGCCTTAAGCAGCAACGATCCGAATGAGAAGAGAATATGCTCTTTCAGAAGTCGTTGGGTAATCTCCTTGCTGCCATTATATCCATGAAAAATCCAGGGAACCGTAGGATTGATTTTTTTGTGAATATCGAGCAGTTCATTCCAGGATTTAACGCAATGGATAATCAGTGGTTTCTGAAACTCTTCGGCCAAAATTGCCTGGGCTTCGAAGGTTCTTATCTGCTCAATGAAACTGGGTCGGGCAAACTTATCCAGGCCGCACTCTCCCACAAAAATGACATGATCAAGTTCCAGAGCCTCCTCCATCATGATAAGTTTCTGATTGTTCTCTTCAGGTGACCGGAGTTCCCAGGGGTGCAGGCCGATGGAACAAAAATTTTTGCCGAGAAACTCGGGAATGGTATCTCCCGGCATCAGGTTATTCACCGTTACCCATAGATTGTCGGGTAATGATTTGTGTGTATGGATGTTAATATACGGGTATGAATTCACATCGGTAAAATTAGGCCAGTTCCAGTATCTTTTCAACCACTTTCTGTGCACCATCGGCAATCTGATCGATCGATGCATCCAGCATATAACAGGGGGTAGTAACTACTTTATATTTTTCATCGACCACGATCTGTCCATGGGTTGTTTTTTCGTGGATGCCGCCCAGGTTTTCAATCGCCTCGATGGTTCCTTCGTCCGATCCGATGGTTACGTTTACATCGCCCAGGATTTTTGTGATCAGAACCGGTGAAATGCAAAGGGCGCCGATGGGTTTTTCAAGCGCAATGGTTGTTCTGACCGCCTTTGCCGTGTCGGTATTAACGGTGCAGTCGATTCCGTCGAATGCAAATGAACAGAGATTTTTGGCAACGCCAAATCCCCCGGGGAAGATAATGGCATCAAAATTTTCAGCCTTATAATCCGATAGAGGTTTGATATTTCCACGGGCTATCCGGGCTGCTTCCACCAGAACATTTCTTTTTTCTGCCATCTCTTCACCGGTTAGGTGGTTGACGACGTGTGCCTGATCAATATTGGGGGCAAAGCATTGATAATTAGCTCCACTTCGTGCGATAGCCAAAAGGGTGAGGGTAGCTTCGTGAATTTCTGCCCCGTCATAAACGCCGTTACCTGCAAGAACAACCGCGATCTTTTTCATTTTTAATTGAATTCGTTTCTGTCAATAACCGTCATGCTCGATTCGCTGTATATTTTCTTTCAAAATTACAGAATCGGGAGGTAAAAGAAAAATTTCTCTAATTAATTTCTTCCAGGTTGTAGGGGGTGTTTTGATACACGTAGTAGTTCAGCCAATTAGAGAACAGAAGGTTAGCCGTTGATCCCCAGCGCATGCATGGCGTTTCAGCCGGATTGTCACCGGGGTAGTAATTAACCGGGATGTTGATGGGAATTTTTTTGGTTTTATCGCGCCGGTACTCGGTGTCGAGGGTGTGGCGGTTATACTCCGAATGGCCGGTGATAAAGAGCTGGCGTCCGTTTCTGCCAATCACAATGGCGACACCCGCCTCATTTGAGCTGGCAATGACCCGGAGTCCGTTGACCTTTTCAATATCCTCTCTGCGCACTTCGGTATAGCGGGAGTGTGGTATATGAAAGCGGTCATCCAATCCTCTCAGGATGGGCAGCGGCTCATTAAGATGCGTGTGTTCAAACACTCCGAACAACTTTTCGGGGAGCTGATATTTGGGGATGCCATAATGGTGGTATAGCCCGGCCTGAGCAGCCCAGCAAATATAGAGGGTGGAGTACACGTGATGCCCGGCCCAGTCGAGGATCTCCTTCATCTCTTCCCAGTAGGTTACATCTTCGAATGGGAGCAGTTCAACCGGCGCTCCGGTGATAATCATTCCGTCGTACTTTTTCCCTTTTAGGGTATCAAAGTTGTGATAGAATTGCTTCATGTGTTCGGGTGGCGTATTCTTTGACTTATGCCCTTTGATCTTCAGAAAATCGATCTCGATCTGAAGCGGAGAGTTGGAGAGCAACCGCAGAAGATCGGTCTCGGTGTTAACTTTTAAGGGCATTAAGTTGAGAATAATAATTTTCAGCGGACGGATATCCTGATGGACAGCCCGTGATTCATCCATGACAAAGATATTCTCCTGTTCAAGAATCTTTATCGCTGGCAGCTTATCGGGAACATTTACTGGCATATCTGACTGTTTTAAGTGTAAAAAGGCAGGAGAAGGATTTTCAGGCCCTTCTCACTGCCGTTAAATCGATGGTTTATTTACGATATTTTTTCTAAAGCCTGTTCGAAGTCGGCTATGATATCGTCGATGTGTTCGATCCCAACACTCACCCTCAACTGGGAGGGAAGAACGCCTGCGGCAAGTTGTGCCTCTTCCGACAACTGCTGGTGGGTGGTAACGGATGGCTGTATGATCAATGTTTTTGCATCGCCCACATTGGCCAGATGACTGACCAGCTCCAGATTATTCACCACCTGGTTGGCACGCTCACGGTCGCCTTTTACGACAAACGAAAGCATGCTGCCAGGGCCTTTTTTGAAATATTTTTTAGCCAGATGGTACGATGGATTGCTCTCCAGACCCGGATAGTTGACGCTTTCAATTTTCGGATGCTTCTCTAACCATTGCGCCAGGGCTAATGCATTATCTACATGACGATCCATGCGAAGCGACAAGGTTTCCAGTCCCTGCAGGAGCAGGAATGAGTTGAAGGGGCTGATGGCAGGGCCAAAATCGCGCAGTCCCTCCACCCGGGCTTTGATGATAAAACCGATGTTTCCCAGGGGGCTGTCGAAGTTAAACACATCCCAGAATTTTAATCCGTGGTACCCTTCGGAAGGCTCGGTGAATCCGGGGAACTTTCCGTTTCCCCAGTTGTAATTCCCGGCATCAATAATGACTCCGCCGATGCTGGTTCCATGGCCTCCGATCCATTTAGTGGCCGATTCAACGACGATGTTGGCACCGTAGTCGATGGGACGGAAGAGGTATCCTCCGGCGGCAAATGTGTTGTCTACAACTAACGGAATGTCGTATCTCTTGGCCAGAGCTCCGATGGCTTCAAAATCGGGAATGGCATAACCTGGATTTCCAATGGTTTCAAAGTAGATCGCTTTCGTCTTTTCATCAATCAGTTTTTCGAAAGATTCAACCGACAGATCTTCTGTAAACCGGGCTTCGATCCCCAGTCGGTTGAACGATACCCTGAATTGGTTGTGAGAACCACCGTAAAGGTAGGGGGAGGTGACAAAATTGTCTCCTGACTGGAGCAGTGTAGTAAAGGTCAAAAACTGAGCAGCGTGGCCCGATGCCACCGCCAGTGCTGCAACCCCGCCTTCCAACGCTGCAATTCGTTGCTCAAAAACATCGGACGTAGGATTCATAATGCGCGTATAGATATTGCCAAATTCCCTGAGTCCAAAAAGGTTGGCTGCATGTTCGGCACTTTTAAAAGTGTAGGATGAGG
This sequence comes from uncultured Mariniphaga sp., assembly GCA_964540165.1. Lineage (GTDB taxonomy): Bacteria > Bacteroidota > Bacteroidia > Bacteroidales > Prolixibacteraceae > Mariniphaga. Next base: position 41,525 of record CAZILU010000003.1, on the reverse strand, counting down.
TCTGGTAAATAGGAACTGCCCGGGAATGGGTTGTCTCATCGGGCTGGTGTCCTGCGTGTAATTGCAGGGTTTCAAATTTCAGATTATCTGTTTTCATATCGATAAATTTTTGTTTTTAATAGTCAGAGCATTATGCTCAATGATGTAAATTTATTTTTTTGAATTGCCGGTCTTCGCATCATAGGAAGAGCCTTCATTCGGATTGAAAAATGCGTTGTAAATGGCACGTACACATTTGGCTTTCTCTGAACGGTTTATGATCAGATAAGTAGCCAGTTCGGAAGCGCCCGATCCACTCAGGATTACCTGTACCCCTGCGTTTGCAACGGCTCCGAGGATCGTAGCCAGAAGCTTGCTGTTCTTTCCCAGGCCGTGACCGATAACCCCAATCAGTGAGACATCGCTTGCCAGGTCAACCTCTCGCACGGAGGGGAAGTCTGCCTGCTTAATCCGTTGGCAGGCCTCTGGCCCGGCATTGGCTTCAAGCAGAATCTGGATAGAGATCTGAGAGGTAATAACTGATTTGATGTTGATTCCTGATTGGGTCAGCAGGGAAGTTATCCGAGCCAATATGCCCGGTTTCAGTCCGACCCCGGGGCCGTTAATCTGAAGCAGGGAGATATCGTCGGTGCTGGCAATACTCTTTACCACTTGTGGCTCAATATACGTTTCCGTATTGATGGTCGTGTCAACCATTCCCTCTCCCGAAGTTGTACTAATGATTCGGATGGGGATGTGTTCTGCCTCCAGCGGCTCTACCGTTCGGGGATGAAAGGAGTAGTGGTCGAAGTAGGCGAGTTCACTGGCTTCCGTATAGGTGAGCCGTTGAATGAGCGGAGGCTGGCTAGTGATCGCCGGATCGGTGCGGAAAAATGCACGATCGGTTCCCCACAATTCAAGTCTTTCCGCTTTTAACTGCTGTGTCAGCCATGCCGCCGTGTAATCAGCTGCACTTCTGCCTGTCCGGGCAATTTTACCCTGGCTGTTTATGCCATAAGAGCCGGGTACGAGGTATAGTGCACCTGCCAATTGCTCAGCAAGTTGCCGGTTGATTCCGGTATAGGTGGCATTCCCAAATTCAGAAGTTACCGCCATTCCAAGAACCTCAGGAAGGAGAATTTCCGCTTCCGGCCACTCAGCGGCTATCTCTGCCCGGAAGATCTCGGCCGTTAACTTCTCCCCAAAAGTTAAAACCAGGTCTTTTAATCCTTCAGAGTAGTCGCCGGTCAGCCCAATACCCCTTAATATTCCCGTAACCTGATCGACTAACCCTATATAGTCTGGCGTGGGTTCTCTCCTGCAGCATCCGGAAAAGAGATCTTTTAGCTTCTGGCCCGTTCGATGCACATCAATGACCGATGCCTGGTTAAGGGCATGAGCGATCACACGCTGAATTTCAGGATAAGCCGACAAAACGATGAATCGCCTTCCCTGATGCTCTTTTAAATAGGTAATTAAATTGTGAACCGAGGCGGGCTTGTCTGCCTGACTTCCACCCAACCGAATAATCTTATCCGACATAATAAGGCTAAAAAAATGTACATGAATGATTTGACAATTTGTTGAATACGCCTTCTGTCAGCGGAAACCCGCCGATAGAAGGCTAACGCATAGCCATCAATGCCGACGGCATAACACTCCACTCACCTGCGCCGTTGAATGCGCGGTGTGACTGTAATCTGATTGAAGTGTATAAAATCATCTTTTGCCGATTTTGTTTGCATCAAAAATAGTCTATATTTTTTAATATGCAATCTTATTTTTAATGAGTTTAGATAAAAATAACATTTAATTTTTTGACTCTATGGGCACAAAATTTTAATAGAGTAATAATATTCGAGATAAATTGAGAGAAAAAAGTCCTTAATTTCTTCTTTATATTTAAACTCAATTAATTTTGTTGTTGAAAAAAAATGAGACGTATGAGTTATAATTTGCTTAAAGGAAAGAGGGGCATTGTTTTTGGGGCATTAAATCCCGATTCAATTGCCTGGAAAGTTGCCGTTCGTGCACATGAAGAGGGTGCCATCCTGGTTTTGTCTAACACAGCCGTAGCGATGCGCATGGGTGAAACTCAGCATCTTGCGGATGAGCTCAATACCATTGCCATTCCGGCCGATGCGACCAATATAGAAGATCTGACCGATCTGTTCAGGGGTGCTATGGAGGCTATGGGTGGAAAGATCGATTTTATTCTGCACTCCATAGGTATGTCACCCAATGTCAGGAAAGAGCGTCATTACAGTGATCTCGATTATAACTACCTGAATAAAACATTGGATGTATCGGCTGTTTCGTTTCACAAAGTGCTTCAGACAGCCCGGAAGCTGGATGTTATCAATGATTGGGGATCGGTGGTAGCCCTCTCATATGTGGCTGCTCAGCGTACGTTTTATGGGTATAACGATATGGCCGATGCCAAAGCCCTGCTTGAATCGATTGCCCGCAGCTTTGGATATATATACGGTCGTGAACGGCGGGTGCGCATTAATACTGTCTCCCAGTCGCCTACCATTACAACGGCGGGCAGTGGGGTTAAAGGATTCGACCGGCTGCTCGATTTTGCCGAACGGATGTCGCCACTTGGAAATGCTACAGCCGATGATTGTGCCGACTATTGCATCACGCTTTTTTCCGACCTGACTCGGAGGGTAACCATGCAAAATCTTTATAACGATGGTGGTTTTTCCAATATGGGCATGAGCTTTCGGGCTCTTCAGCAATATGAAAAGGGGCTTCATCAGGATTGCGATTGCGGGCCATCGGCTGAAGATCACTTGTTCGACTGAATTGATTAGATTTTTTTGGTTATTTTAGATACCAATCTGACCGGTTAAAGAGAATGGGTTGTAAGTAATTTTATGACTCATTCTCTTTTTTTCTTTGATCGAATTTTGCATAGAATCGTTAATACTTTTTAAGAAAAATAAAAAATAATTATAAATTATTAAAAAGTTTACAGATTATATCTATTTTTACTCATTGAAACAGGTAAGCAAAAATCAGTTCCAAAATGTTTTCGGAGCCGGGTCAACGATATTTGGTAAGGGTCTGGATTGATTTTGCACTGGATGATCGTCTGTTGATTTATATTACTTGATCGCTTATTGTATAATAGATAGTTGTAAAGTCTTATGAAGAAGTTGTTTCTCTTTTTTTTAATTGTTGCCGGTATTGCCGCTGGGCTGTATGCAGGCGAACCATTGCATGTTGTGTTTATTGGGGCTCATCCCGATGATTGTGATATCAAGGCTGGCGGTACGGCGATGCGATATGCCCGTGCCGGTCACAAAGTTCTTTTTGTTTCGTTGACCAACGGCGATGCAGGACATCACGCGAAGGGGGGTGGTGCTTTGGCACATATCAGGCGTGCAGAGGCTGAAGAAGCCGGAAGGAGGCTGGGTATTGAGTATCTGGTTTTAGATAATCACGATGGAGAGTTGTTACCTACCCTGGAGAATCGTTTGGAACTAATCCGGATTATCCGGAGATGGAATGCCGACCTTGTTTTCGGGCACCGGCCAAATGATTATCATCCCGACCATCGGAATGCATCGGTGTTAATGCAGGATGCGGCCTATTTGGTCATTGTCCCCAACGTAGCTTCTGATGTCCCGCCGTTAACCAGTAATCCGGTATTTTTATATATGGAAGATGTTTTTCAAAAACCCAATCCTTTTAATCCCGATGTTGTGGTGGATATTTCCAATCTTTATGAAGAGAAAATATATGCGATAGCGGCACATGAATCACAGATGTTTGAGTGGATACCCTGGACGAACCATCAGGTTGATAAGGTTCCGGTTCGTGAGGAGGAGCGACTGAAATGGCTGGCAAAAATCAGAAGGCCCGTCATGACAGAAGCGGTACGAAAATCGCTGGTAACATGGTATGGTGCAGAGAAAGCCTCAAATATTTCGGTCGCTGAGTCATTTGAACTTTGTGAATATGGTCGTCACCCTTCCGGGGAAGAGTTAAAAGAGCTATTCCCATTTCTTCCGTAAGGAGCTTACTTTTCCTGACATATATCGTAGAAATCTCAAACAATTTTCATTAACTTTAATGGAAATTAAATCTTTTTTGTCATGGAAAAGTACTATTACCTGGTCTTTACCCCTGAATCATTCATTGCATCGCACCTGGCACCCGAAGATTTCGGCCATTACCTTTCTGTCGGAACCCGCAAACGGATCCATTGTCAAAATATCTTTTTTGAGTTGGATCCGGAACGGATGGATACCATTCCACATGGGTATATTGATTCCAAATTAATTGCCTATCCGGATGGAAGCCCCAAAAGTTCGGTCTTTTTTGGTATTTACCGGGTGCTAGAAAAGACTCCCCTGGAGGCACTTAAAAAGCTCTACCTGGCTACTGACGATGGAAAGGTTTTAGGCCTTGATCCGGCAGCTTATCCACCGGGAGAACCGGATGCGATTCATCTGTATCAGCAGTTTAATCCTGTCACCACCAGGGTTGCGAGCAAAATGAGGCCCGATGAATTTGTGGCATTCTTAACCGATCAGTCTAAGCCGGTTTCAACACCCAAGCTCTTTTTCGCCGAAATGCAGTTGAATGAACTGGCAACCGATCCAAATGCACCGCTCAGTAACCTGCCCTACCCAAATCCCGATCACCTGCGGGAGTGCCTTCGAAAACTTAACGAGACATCGGAGCGGGTAACGAAAACGGTATTGCGGTTTATGCGGGGTGACCTGATTTACCGGACGATAAAAAATGGCTTCTATATTGGCGAAAACAATCGGATGATCTACTACCCGTTTCCAACCATACAAGCGTTAGAATCTAAATTTTTCTACTGGTGGAGGTCGGCCCTGATACAACATTATTAACTGAAATTACCTCAATATTCGAACAGGATTGTACTTTTGTCTTTTTCGATGAAACGGAATTTTTTTCCATTAACAGAGAGAGACAGCATGGTTATTGCAGACGATCGTTACCGGGAGGGATGGCTTAAGCGGTTGGTGAACCGGTTAATTGTGAGCTTTTTGAAGTTTTTGTCGTCTTTTCCGTTTTGGGCGCTCTATCTGCTTTCCAATGGGATCTACTTTGTTGTCCGGTACCTGTTCCGGTACAGGGTTCGCGTTGTTCAAGATAATTTGCGTCATGCTTTCCCTGAGAAAGAGAGGGATGAAATCAGAAAAATTTTAAATGGATTTTACCGCCATTTTGCCGACTTGATGCTGGAGTCAATTAAGTTGCATCACGTTAGTGAAGGTGAGCTTAACAGGCATGTTGCATTTAAGGGGCTGGCGTTGGTGGATGAATATTTCAGACAGGGAAGGAGCATTATTGTACTTGCCATGCACTATAATAACTGGGAGTGGGGTAGTTTTACCCAAACCAAAGTAAAACACAAAGCGTTGATGCTCTATAACCCGGTTCGGGGAAATCAAGCCATGGAGGATTTTCTGTTACACTCAAGAGAACGGTGGGGCGGATCGTGTATTCCCGTTCATCAGTCGGCAAGAGTCGTTCTTGATTTTCATCGGAAGGGTATCCCGGCAGTGCTGTGGCTGGCAGCCGATCAGACTCCTCCGGCCAATTCAAAGTTCTGGACAACCTTTTTAAATCGTGAAGCCCCCTTCTTCTCGGGACCTGAAAAGATCGCTGCACGGACCAACCTGCCGGTTTTTTTTATGGAGGTAAATAAGGTGGGCCGAGGGAAGTATGAAATCTGTTATCAGCCGTTGATTGAAAATCCCAGGGAAGTAGATTCCAACGAGATTCTTCTTAGCTATGTCCGACGAATGGAAATGATTATCCGGAATAAGCCCGAATTCTATCTCTGGTCTCATCGCCGCTGGAAACATAAGCGGCCGGAAGATATTCCTTTAACCGTTTGATTTACTTAAAAGATTTCAAACAGCATGATGGATCACGATCTTCCCGATATTTACCTCTTTAATCCTACCTGCGAATATGCCGCTGGGCATGGAAGCCCATCCTGGCAGCCCAACCGCAGGCTTCAAAAGATGGAGGAGGATCTGGCTTCATTATGCATTTATCTGACCAAACCGAATGATATTGTTCTGGTGAAAAAGTGCCCACCGGCCGTTTTCTTTGATACCCTTGAAATGGTTGGCATTTTTGCTCCACGATTTGTTGAATTTGACCGGATACGTTCCGATTTCCGTTTCATTGAAGAACCAAAAAACCGGCTTATTCCATGGGGATGGAGTCCGGCAGCCCACCGGTTATTGGATCCGTTGAAAAACGCCTGTTCCGAAACATTTAAACGCTCGCCTGTTTTTCATTGGCGGGAGGAACACCGGAGGATCTGTTCCAGAATGCAGGCAATCGAAATTTTAACGCAAATACAAAAAGATTTGCCGGATGATCTGTTCCTTCAAAAGGAGTCAGTCCCTATTATTTGTTCTACGCGGGAGGAGCTGCGAGAGGCCATATCTAACGTTGGAAGTTGCATGGTGAAAGCTCCCTGGAGTAGTTCCGGCAGAGGCCTGCAGCCCGTGACTAAAAGGCCGGTTGTTGATAAAGTGTGGGAAAAATTGGATGGAATTCTGGATAATCAGCATTTTGCCATCGTAGAACCGCTGTTTTCGAAAGTGCTTGACCTGGCTTTTCTTTTTGAGATGAACCGTGGAAAGGTTTCATTTAAGGGAATCAGCCGATTTCTGACCGATGCTAAAGGTCAGTACCGGGGAAGTTACCTGAACGGATGGCCCGGGGAGACCAATCCCAACGCGTTACAATTGGCCGATTCCCTCCCCTCAACGCTTCTCCCGCCCCTGATAAAGGCATTGGAAAGCTCCGCCATTCGTTATCATTATGAGGGTCCTCTGGGAGTGGATATGTTGATTTTTACCGATGCAAAGGGGCAACTACGCGTCAATCCATGCCTCGAAATAAATGTGAAACAGACGATGGGACAACTGGCATTAAGGCTTCAAAATCGGTTCTTATCTGATGGGAAAGGAACCTTTAACCTCTTCTACCAGCCGGGAGTTCCGTTCTTGCAGTTCGCAGAGAAGATGGAACATGATTATCCCGCCCGATTTAAAAATGGAAAACCAGTCCACGGATTTTTTCCTCTTACGCCACTTTCGGGCGATGCTCAGTTTGGTGCATACCTGCTATTGGACTAAAGGAGTAATAACTCTTTCTGTCATAAAAATTTATTAATTTATTAAAAGACCTTTTTGTCTTTTAATAATATTTTATATCTTTGCGGCAATAATAATAAATCGTATTGCCATGGAAATTTTATTGAATACACCCGTAGGAGAAGTTGTTAAGAATAACTTTAAAGCAGCCACACTGTTTCAGGCTCACCGCATTGATTATTGCTGTGGCGGTCACCAGTCGATATCTGATGCCTGCTCAAAAGCCGGCGTTGCTCCGGAGGATTTTATCAACCGGTTGGAGGCGCTTCTGCAGGAGTCTGATCCGGATACGGAATATATAAACAATTTGTCGTTGGGGGCTTTATCCGAATACATTGTTAATCGCCACCATAGTTATGTACATAAGCACATCCCTTTCCTGAAACAGAATCTCGACAAAATTGCGGAGGTGCATGGGGTCAATCATCCCGAACTTTATAAGGTAAGGGATCATTTTTATACTTCGGCAGGTGAGTTGACCATGCATATGCAAAAGGAGGAGCTTATGTTGTTTCCATACATCAAATTGTTAGAGCAGTCAAAAGCAGAGAACCGGTCCAAACCTGAATCGCCCTTTGGTACGGTTGCCAATCCCATTGCTGCCATGATGGCAGAGCATCAGAATGAAGGAGAGCGATTTGAGGAGATTTCGCAACTTACCAACGGTTATCAGGTTCCGGCTGACGGATGCACAACATACCAGGTGTCGTTGAAGCAGTTAGCCGATTTTGAAAAAGATCTTCACCGTCACATTCATTTGGAGAATAATATTCTTTTTCCGAAGGCCATTAACCTGGAAAAGAATTATTAGACAATGCTAAATGACATCCTACCCCGGGTGTTTATTAAGGGCTGACGGAGCTTCCGGGAGCAAATAATTTGCTGTCAATGATAGATTTATGTGAACTGCACATTATCTGTCATTGACGCATTGTTCCAAAATTTATTTTGGTGGGGTCTTGTGATGAGATTTTAATTAAGATTGAATGGCCGGTTATGATTAATGCACTTCAACATAAAGACAACATTGATCTGAACATTCCTGATCCGGATGTACATCAGCAGCGAATCGTAATTCTGGGTGCCGGATTTGCGGGGCTTCGGATTGCCAGGTTGTTAGCCCGGTACGAACATTTTCAAATTCTGATCATTGACCGGAATAACTATCATCAGTTTCAGCCCTTGTTGTATCAGGTAGCCACGGCCGGCCTTGAGCCAAGCAATATTAGTTTTCCCATTCGTAAAATATTTCAAAGAAAAGGAAATGTATTTTTCCGTGTTGCCAACATTGAGGGGTTTGATTCGGAGAAACGTCTGGTTATTACCGATCGTGGAAAATTCAGTTATGATAAGCTTATCATTGCATTGGGATTGGTTACCAATTATTTTGGAAATAAAGAGATTGAATTAGAGGCCATTGGTTTAAAGAGCGTGTCGGAAGCGCTGTTTGTTCGGAACCAGATGTTAAAGAATTATGAAAATGCACTGGTTTTAGCGGATGAGCGGGAGCGAGAGTCTGCACTTAATATTGCCATTGTCGGGGGAGGACCAACGGGAGTGGAATTGGCCGGTGCGATGGCGGAGTTGCGTAATAAAATTCTTCCGAATGAGTATCCCGAGCTCGATTTTTCGAAGATGAATATATTTCTTATTGAGGCTTCCGGCAGGTTATTAGGTTCCATGTCTCAATTCTCTTCAGAAAGGGCAGAGCGGTATTTACGCAAACTGGGCGTCAATATTGAACTAAATACCCGGGTTATAACCTATAACGGAAGTGAGATTATAACCAGTACAGGTAATCTTTCATGCCTGAATGTGGTTTGGGCTGCCGGAATGAAAGGGGCTGTTCTGCCCGGAATTCCTGCTCAATCGCAACGAGTGAGCGGCAGGGTTGTGGTTGATGAGTATCACCGGGTGATGGCGTTGACTGATGTTTATATTATTGGAGATCTTGCGTGTGTCAATTCATCGGATTATCCTGAGGGGCATCCCCAGGTGGCGCCGGCAGCCATCCAGCAGGCTGAAAACCTGGCGGCCAATTTGCATCGGGAATGGCGGGGCAAGAGGCCCCGAAAATTTAGATACAGGGATAAAGGAACTATGGCCACGGTGGGCAGAAATCTGGCTATTGTTGAGTTGCCGGTAATTCGGTTTGGTGGCTTTCCGGCGTGGATTATCTGGATGGCCGTTCATCTTATGAGTATTTTAGGTATTAAAAACCGGTTTTTTGTATTTATTAATTGGCTTACCAACTATTTTTCGTACAACCTGTCGCTTCGTTTAATTCTTAGACCCCGAAAATTGAGTTAAGGGCTAATGGCTTTTTTGAAAAAATCGGATGCGGCACAATTTAATTACAAAAATCTGCTGATTTTTATTTAACTTTATATACCTATAACTTAAAAATCAGCAGATGAGTATGGAAAAAGCGGAAGAGGCATCGGATAGCCATAGGAAGTTATCGACCAAAGCGTATGAAAAGGAGTTAGAGAAATTGCAGTTGGAGCTGGTAAAGGTTCAGGAGTGGGTAAAGTTAAAAGGCATGCGGGTTGTCGTCATTTTTGAGGGCAGGGATGCCGCAGGCAAGGGGGGAACGATTAAGCGCATTACGCAGGTGCTGAATCCCCGGATCTGCCGGGTTGTCGCCCTCAGTACGCCCACCGAACGGGAGAAGACACAGTGGTATTTTCAGCGGTATGTACCCCATTTACCTGCTGCCGGAGAGATTGTTCTTTTCGACCGTAGCTGGTATAACCGGGCCGGGGTAGAAAGGGTAATGGACTTTTGTACAACGGAGGAGTACTGGGAGTTTTTACGGTCTTGTCCAAATTTTGAGCGGATGTTGATCCGGTCGGGGATCATTCTGATCAAATATTGGTTTTCGGTTAGTGAGGAGGAGCAGGAGCGTCGTTTTATCAGCCGGAATGAAGATCCGACCAAACGATGGAAATTGAGTCCGATCGATTTGAAATCGAGGGAGTTGTACATGGAGTATTCGAAGGCCAAAGATGAAATGTTTGCTTATACCGATACCAAAATCAGTCCCTGGTTTATGGTTGATGCCGACAATAAGAAAAGAGCCAGGTTAAACTGCATACATCACCTCCTTTCTATGATACCATACGAAAATATATCGCTCGATCCGCTGGAGTTTCCTCCGAAAAAAGAGAATAAAGGTTATGTCAGACCTCCCCTGTCAGAAATGACCTTTGTCCCGGAAGTCTATTAGACAGCAATGATTTGATTTTTATCTGAGAAACCGGATTTATCTATCTGATTGTCGGCATATTGGATGTGTTCTGATTTTGCACACTTTCAGCCTCCCTGGTAATTTTTAATAAACCGGAGAACATCCTTTTTGTCGAACCAGTCGGTTGCACCAACCATCGTGGCATTTAGGGCCCCGGCGGCATTACCAAAGTTGACAGCCTGCTGAATGGAGCTGCCATTCAGGTAATAGTTAAGGAATCCTGCGGCAAAGGCCATTCCCGATCCGATATTATCTTTAAGTTGAACCGGGTAACCCTCATTAGTGAATACTCCCTGTTCTTTATGATACGCAAAAATGCCTTTTGCTCCCCGGGTTATCAGAACCAAATCGATTTGATATTTTTCAATCAGTTCCCGGCTAAATGGCTCTGGTTTTTCGTTTAAAAGCCTAAGTTTTTGAGCTAAGGTACCAATCTCTTTCTCTTTAATCCGGACGATATTGGATGCGTGCAGTAAGTTTTCCACAACCGGTGCATTAAAGAAATGTTGAAAAAGTTTGAGATCGAAAAATTTAAGTGAGCCCTGTGCTTCCCGGATTAATTCGCGAAGGGTATTTTTTGAAATGCCAAATCGTTGAGGAAGCAATCCAAAGAAGAGGCAGTCGGCTCCCCTGGCTAATTTCAATGCTTCGGTAGAAAATTCAATATGATCAAAAGCGACATCGGGCGTTACATTGTAAATGGGCTCGTTTTTTTTATCGAAGGAGATAATTACGGTTCCGGTAGGAAATTCTGAATCCATCTGGATGTTTTTAGTAGAAATTCCAAGATGATGTAATTGATCTAACGCTTTTTGCCCCAAGGCATCATCTCCAATTCGGGACAGGAGGTGTCCCTCATCCCCAAAAAGATTGCAACGAAAAACCAAATTGGATGGCGTACCACCCAACACGCTGCCGTTGGGAAGAATATCCCAAACGACCTCTCCGAAAGCTACAATCTTTTTTTTCATCGGTCCGATTAATGGCAGCAAAAGTAGCGATAAATTGGAAAGGATTCAAATTTTCGTTTTTACAAATTCGTCAATAATTTCATCTGATTAAAATTGTAAGTTTTCTAAGGTATCAGATGGAACTCCCATAATTTTGATCCTGCTCGTTTGTGTCAAGAATCGTCATGGTCGTTTCATCTAATTAAATTTTCAGTTCATATACATCTTTTCAACAAATACTTTTGCCGGTTTCATCTCGTTTTCCCGGCCCGATGGAACTCGCATAAAATTTAATTCCTATTGTTTGTGTCAAGAATCGTCATGCTCGTTTCATTTAGTTTGGGCGATCCGATCTCTTCAAGGTCATAGCACACATGGGTTGACGGCTTCTATATATTGATTATTCGTTTGAGGTCTATCGGAGTTCCAACTCACCATGCGGCATCGGGTGGCGATCGCAACAACCCGGAGACCCCGTTCTATAAGCAGGTGGATGATCTTACGGCTGGTTTGATTCTTCCCTGATCCGGTTCGGAAGTCCGGCCGGCAGCTTATTTCAGATTTGCTATGGGGAATTTTTGGGTGGCTTTTATTGTGACAATGAGTCAAGGCGACTGGCATCAAGCCTTACGAAAATAAAGAGAAGGAGGGTAAATGCCCACAGGGAAGAGCCTCCGTAACTGAAAAAGGGTAGCGGGATTCCAATGACCGGCATGATTCCAATGGTCATGCCAATATTGACAAGGAAGTGAAAAAAGAGGATAACGGCTACTGAATAACCATAGATCCTTGAAAATCCGGATCGCTGCTTTTCTGCTAAAATAATTAATCGGTAAAAAAGGACAATAAAGAGCAATATTAAGATGAAGGTCCCTGCAAAACCCCACTCTTCGCCAACGGTGCAAAAGATGAAGTCGGTGCTCTGCTCGGGTACGAAGTTGAACTTCGTTTGTGTACCGTTTAGAAATCCTTTTCCCCAAAATCCTCCCGAACCAATGGCAATTTTGCTTTGGTTTACATTATAGCCTACCCCAAGCGGATCACTTTTGATGCCCAACAGTTCATGAATGCGAGCCTGCTGATAGTCTGAGAGAAATTTATTGAAGGCATAATCAACGGTAAAGGAAAATGAAATTGCCCCGATAAAAATTAATGCGATCAGGGTATAGTTTTTGATTTTTTTGCGACGGCTGTATATCCAAAGTCCGATTCCCCCCATAAGAAGGAACATGGCCAGCAGGTTACCGGATGGGATTTTAACCGGAGTGAGAAAGTTGATTCCCAGAAATAGAGAGATGGCAGAGGCAAAAATGAGCACGATCCGGGTAAAGTGTTTCATTCCGGCGTTCAACATGAGCAGTATGAGCAGAGTCACTCCTGCAAGTATTGAAAAAAGAGTGATTTCGGATAGTAAAAGGGAGGAGATAAACAACAAAATAATCAGGGATAAAAAAAAGAGGACAACACCAGAAAGGCCTTCCCTGTATAAAACAAGAATAAAGACACTGTATACCAACGCTGAACCCGTGTCGTTTTGGAGAAATATTAACGTAGCCGGAATGAGAACGATGGCAGCAATGGCTATCAGGGATTTAAAGCGTTTCAGTTTAAACCCGAATGAACTCATATATTTTGCCAGGGCCAGGGCAGTGGCAAATTTGCCGAATTCGGCCGGTTGGATACCAAATCCGCCAATCATGAACCACGATTTGGAATGGTTGATCTCTTTACCGATGATCAGGACCAGGATCAGGGAGAAGATTACCAATCCATAAATGATATAGGAAAAGAATACGTAGAAGTTGGTTTCAATTAGAAGAATGGTAAATGCGATAAGCAGTGCCAACCCGATCCAGATGAGTTGTTTGCCATACCGTTGGGAGAAATCGAAGATGCTGTTCTGCTCTTCGTTATATACCGATGAGTAGATGTTTATCCACCCAAGAAATACCAATGCCAGATAGATCAGTACGGTAATCCAGTCGATATTTGCCCAAAGGCTGTTTCTTTTTGCCACGGCTATTTTGGTTGAAACGGGTTTAACAGATTGGCTTCAATCATTTGTTTTTCCAGCCATGCCCGTTGGTTGGAGATGGAGTCGGTCAAATAGTGCTCTATGATCAGGCTGGCAATTGGAGCTGCATAGCGTGCTCCCCAAACGCCATTTTCGATGTAAACGGAGACAGCAATTTGAGGATTATCTTTAGGGGCAAAGGCCATAAAGACGGAGTGGTCCGATCCGTGAGGGTTTTCGGCAGTGCCTGTTTTTCCGCAAATAGGGATACCGGGAACGGCATACAAAGCGCCCGAACCGATACCGATCTCCATCCCTTTAATTACCGGATCGAAATGCTTTTGATCAATGCCTGCCGGTTTTTTTTCCTGAAAGTGCGGGGCAATTGATCCATTTTCGATTTTTTTCACCAGATGAGGCGTGAAAAAGTGTCCACGATTGGCTATGGCACTGCAGTAATTGGCTAATTGCAGCGGTGTAATGCCAAGCTCTCCCTGTCCGATGGCCATCGACCGGACGGTTAATGCGTTCCATCTCCCTTTGCCATAGATGCGATCGAAATAGGAGGTCTCAGGCAGGCTCCCTTTCGACTCCATGGTGAGATCGGTACTGAGTGGTTGACCGATTCCAAATTTAAGAACATGATTACGCCAGGCATGATACCCTTCGGCTGCTGTTGGGAACTTTGTAATAATTGAACGGAATGTATTCCAAAAGAAAGGGTTGCATGATTCGCGAATTGCTTCAACCACTTGCAGTGGCGTATTGTGGCTATGGGTGCATCGGATGGGAGAAGAGGCTGTTCCGGCACATGAAAACTGCGTTCCTGTGTTGATAGATTCTTCCTCCAGCGCGATCAGGGCATTTAAAATTTTGAAGGTTGATCCGGGCGGGTACTCTGCCATGAGAGGCCTGTTGAACAGTGGTTTGAGTGTGTCTGCAGTCAGTTTTGCATAGTTTGTTCCCCGCACACGGCCCACCAGCATGCCCGGATCGTAGGAAGGGGCGCTTGCAATAGCCAGGATCTCACCAGTCGACGGTTCAATGGCAACCACACTTCCCTTTTTATTTTGCAGCAGCAACTCTGCATACATCTGTAAGTCGATGTCGATGGTTGTTGTCAGGTCGTGCCCGACTCTGGCCGGGATATCTTCCACACCACTTAAGTAGCTTCCTTGAATTCGGTTGTGTACATCTACCAGAAATTTTTTTACGCCCTTGGTTCCCCGAAGCCACTGCTCATAGGTCTTTTCGATTCCACTGACTCCGATATAGTCACCCTGGCTGTAATAGCTGTCCCGTTCCAGATCGTTCGGATTTACCTCACCAACATACCCCAGGGCATGCGCTGCTGCCGGGTAATTATATTCCCGAAGGGTTCTTGACTGGGGATGGAACCCTTTGAACCGGAAAATGCGCTCTTGCAAAATGGCATAAGTCTCCGGGGAGATTTGCCGGACGATAACCGATGGTTTATAGCGTGAATACTCCGCTGCGATCCGGATCCGGGAAATCAGATCTTCCTTCTCGATTTCCAGCAGTTGACACAGGTAGAGTGTGTCAAATGGTTCAATTTCGCGGGGAGTAACCAACAGGTCATAGGCCGGTTTATTGTGTACCAACAGGTTTCCGTTTCGGTCAAATATGAGTCCGCGGGCCGGAAACTGAACAACATCTCTCAGTACATTGTTGGTTGCAAATACTTTATATGCCGGATCAAGTACCTGCAAGCGGAACAGCCTGATGGTATAGATCAATCCGGTAAACACAAAAATGCCGATAACGATATAACTTCGCTTAGAAAAGCCATTCATCCCTTGCTTACTCCCTAAATATTATATACTGACTCAAAATAACCATAAAGATAGAAAAAAGGGAACTCATCACTACTTTTAACAGTGTATGAAAAAAGTGAGAAAATGTAAAATAGTCTAAATAGAAGATTATTAAGTGATGGATGAATACCATTAGCGTTGTATAATACAAAAACCAGGTCAGCTTGTTCTGTTTTAATCCCGGATAATCGTTGCGATCTTCTTCTCTGCTGGATATGATTCGTATTACTGAAGGCCTGATATATGCGATAAAGACCGATGCAGCCGAATGGATGCCCAGACTGTCAGAAAAAATATCGACAGTTAATCCGATAATAAATGCTAAAATCAACAACAAATATCGCTGTATTGAAATGGGGAGTAGCATGATAAAAAGGATGTAGATGGCTGGATTTATGTATCCGCTGAAATGTACCTGGTTAAGAATCAGTACCTGTATCAGAACCAGTACCATGAACATGATCCCATATTTAATTCCGTTCCAGGTCATAATCGATGGTGTTTAAGAGTTCATCCAGTTCGTCTTTTTTCTGAAAATCAATAATTTCGACATGCGAAAGTGCTTTAAAGTCGACAGATAGTCTGACATCGATTGCGTGGTAATTTTCACCTTCCGGTTGGGTGAGATCCTGTACGATTCCAATAACAATCCCTTCAGGAAATATAGAAGAGTATCCGCTGGTAATAACTGTGTCTCCTTTTTGAACATCAACATGCAGGGGAATCTCGGTCAGGGAAGCGATGCGATAATCATCTCCCTCCCACAGGAGAGAACCGAAGTAGCCGTTTTTTTTCAGTTTGGCAGAAATGCTCCATCGTTTGTTAAGTACAGAGAGGCCCATGGCATAGGATTCGGATACCTGGGCTATAATACCAACCACTCCGTTTGAAGATATGATTCCCTGGTCGGGTTTAATTCCATCTTTACGGCCTCTATTCAGGGTGATGTAATTGAACGGGCGGTTGACCGTATTGTTTATTACCATGGCGGCAACGACCCGGATGGCAGAATCTCCCGGGAATGAGGTTTTCTCATTGATACTGGAGAGTTGAGTTTCCGGAGATTGATTGTAAATAAAAGCCCGTAGCCGGGCATTTTCCGCTGCCAGTTCTCTGTTTATTCGGTTCAGACCGAAATAACCAGTAATGGAGTGTTGTAATTTATAAATTGCTCCGGTAATTCGGTTCGCTGAGTTCAGGTATTTCGATCGCTGGAAACTATTATGGTTAAAAACCATAGTCAGGGCAAATGACTCTAATAGTATGAAAAGTACAAATGCATGGTGTTTTAACAAATACCTGATAAGGGATCTCATGACTTACAACTCCGATCGTTATCTGATCAGGAACGGGAATTTATCGACATTTTTCAGTGCTATTCCGGTACCCCGGACAACGGCTCTTAGCGGATCATCGGCGACACGAAAGGTGATGCCGATTTTATCGGTAAGCCGTTTGTCTAATCCCCTTAATAAAGCTCCTCCACCGGCAAGCCAGATGCCTTTGGTAACAATGTCGGCGTATAGCTCGGGAGGGGTTTGCTCTAACGCTCCCAATACAGCGGTTTCTATTTTAGAAATTGATTTTTCAAGGCAATGAGCAATCTCCTGATAAGATACAGGAACTTCAATTGGCAGTGCTGTCATCTGGTTAGGACCCTGGACGATAAAATCGGGTGGTGGGTCTTTAAGTTGGGAAAGGGCTGATCCGACGTGAATTTTGATCTCTTCAGCCGTACGATCACCAATTTTAATGTTGTGTTGGTGACGCATATACTCCATGATATCAGCGGTAAGATCGTCACCGGCAATACGAATGGATTTATTGGTTACGATTCCCCCTAATGAAATGACAGCAATTTCCGTTGTCCCGCCACCGATGTCAACAATCATATTTCCTTCCGGAGCTTCTACATCCAGTCCAATTCCAATGGCAGCAGCCAAAGGCTCATAGATCATATAAACTTCTCGTCCACCGGCATGCTCGGCCGAATCCCTTACCGCTCTTACTTCCACTTCGGTACTGCCTGAAGGGATGCAAACAACCATTTTTAATGCCGGTGAGAACATGCGGGGCTTGGGATTGATCATTTTAATCATTCCCCTGATCATCTGCTCTGCGGCATTAAAGTCGGCTATCACCCCATCGCGCAAAGGCCTGATGGTTTTCAGATTGGCATGAGTTTTTCCTTGCATCTGCCGTGCTTTCTCTCCAATGGCTACCATCTTTTCGGATTTAAGGTCGATGGCAACAATGGATGGTTCATCAACCACAATTTTGTCGTTGTGGATGATTATGGTGTTTGCTGTACCCAGATCGATTGCAATCTCCTGGGTTAAAAACGAGAATAATCCCATCTATGCTTAATTTTTCAATGTTTAAAATGTCTTCTCCCGGTAAATACCATGGCAATGCCAAATTCATTGCACGCTTCGATTACCTCTTTGTCGCGGATGCTCCCCCCTGGTTCAACGATATACTTTACTCCATATTCGTTGGCAGCTTCAATGCTGTCGCGGAACGGGAAAAAGGCATCGGAAATCAAAACGGAATTTTTAATATCAACACCCTCTTTCAAGTAGAACCGAGGCATGGTGAGGTGCCGCAGGCTGTCGAGGCGATTGGGTTGCCCCATTCCCGCTCCGGTAAGCCAAAAGGCACCGTCGTTATTCTTTGTTACAACAGCAATGGCATTGCTTTTCAGGTGTTTACATGCTGTGACGCCGAAGCGGGCGAGGCTGATTTTCGCTTCGTCGAATTCTTTTTCTGTAACCTGCTCAAACGCGCCATCCATCCCTTCATCTTCATCCTGAACCAACATGCCTCCACTAATTGACCGATAGAGTTTTTCATGCGTAACCTCTGCTTTCACCGGCGTTTCCAGAAGCCGCAGGTTTTTCTTCTTCTCAAAGATGGAAAGAGCCTCGGTTGTGAATGACGGAGCAATGATGATCTCAACAAACTTATCACTAAACCAGGCAGCCACCTCTTCGGTCACTGTTTCGGTAAAACAGATGATACTTCCAAAAGCACTGATCGGATCTCCGGCCCACGCCAGTTCAAGCGAATGAAGGATGGAGCTGGTGACTGCCAATCCACAGGGATTAAGGTGCTTGATTACGGAGACGGCAACTTTGTTTTTGATATGAGCTACGGCATGAAAGGCATCACTGGCCGATTTCCATGCCGCATCGGCATCAAGCATGTTGTTGTACGACAGTGCTTTCCCTTGAAGTACGCGGGCGTTGGCTAATGAAATTCCGGATGGTACATTGTCGAATGCATAAAAAGTTGCCTGTTGGTGTGGATTTTCACCGTATCGTAATACCTGCCCCTTGTTCAGGCTAATCCGTTCGGCAGGCTCTGCGGTTTTCTGATTGAAATAATTGAAAATGGCAGTATCGTAGTGAGAGGAGACTGAAAAGGCCCTTGCAGCAAACCATTTGCGATCTTCCAGACGAGATATTCCCTGCTGCTCTTTTAACAATTCAAGCAGCGGAAGGTATTCATTTTGAGATGGAACGATAATTACATCCTGAAAGTTTTTGGCTGCTGCACGAATCAGTGAGATGCCCCCGATATCAATTTTTTCAATAATATCTTGCTCTGAAGCTCCGGAACGAACGGTGCTTTCAAAGGGGTATAAATCAACGATTACAAGGTCAATTTCCTGAATGTCAAAATCCTGTAACTGATTAAGGTCACCGGTATTGTCACGGCGCGACAGAATTCCACCAAAGATTTTGGGATGCAGCGTCTTTACCCGACCTCCCAATATCGATGGATAGCTGGTCAGGCTTTCTACCGAAGTTACCTCAACACCAAGAGATTCAATAAAATTTTTTGTACCTCCGGTGCTAATTATTTTAACACCAAGGGTATTTAGCTGATGAATGATACCTTCCAGATTATTTTTGTGATAAACGGAAATAAGTGCGTTCTTAATTTTTTTAATATCAGTCATTTACTTAAAATTACAATTTTGCCTGCAAAGATAGAAAAATCAAAACAGATCCGTTTAAAAAACAGCAAGTTTCATGGATTTTTCTTTCCTTACGGCAGGTTAATAAATACAAATTACTTTTTTGTTGTAATCAATGTTAGAAAATTGACACTAATATACGGTTTTTTATCGTTCGATTTAGTTATATCGGTGGCAAAGCCGGCAGAAAAGGATGTTGATCTAATTTTTTTATACAGGCAATCAATGAATCAATGGTTTTAACCAGGCTGATATTAGAAAGTTTTTCATTCGCATATAACTCTTTGCGGGTAAATAAGTTGCGCACTTTTTTGTCGCTGCTTGGAATCACCATCGGAATTTTTGCTATTGTATCGGTATTTACCGTGATCGATTCTCTTGAACGATACATTCGCGATAGCCTTGATCGTTTGGGGAGCAATCTGGTCTATATTCAGAAATGGCCTTGGGCTCCTCCCGAAGGGGAGCGTGAATACCCCTGGTGGAAGTACCAGAACCGGCCGGTTCCTGCCATAAATGAGGCAGACGAAATTAAAAGCCGGGCTCCGTCGGTTCAACATACTGTATTTTTTTATGGATTTTCAAGAACAGCTCAATTTGGTGGTAATCAGATTGAAAATACCACGGTGATGGCAACAACTTTCCCTTTAGCCGATGCCTGGGGGTTAAAGGTTTCGGCTGGGCGATATTTTTCTGCGAACGAGATGCATACCGGGGCATCGGTTGCGATCATTGGTGCTGTTGTTGCTGAAAAACTTTTTCCCGGTCAGGATCCGGTAGGTGAGTCGATCAAAATCCAGGGATTTAATTTTCGGATCATTGGTGTTTATGAGAAGACCGGGCAGGATATGTTTGGCACCAGCATGGATAATAATATTCATATCGGCATTGTTAAGTCGTTTTACATGATGGATATAGGCAATCGGGACGTAGGACAGACCCTTTGTGTCAAAGCAAAACCCGGGGTTAATCAGCACCATTTTATTGCGGAGCTGGAGGGCGTTATGCGAAGTATCAGAAGGTTAAAGCCGTTGGAAGAGAATAATTTTGCACTCAATGAGGTCAGTCTGATTTCCAATCAGTTTGAGCAATTTTTTAGCGTATTTAATTTGGCTGGTTGGATCATCGGAGGGTTTTCGATATTGGTCGGGGGATTTGGAATTGCCAATATCATGTTTGTTTCGGTGAAGGAGCGTACCCGAATCATTGGCATTGAAAAATCACTTGGAGCTAAAAAATACTTTATACTGCTCGAGTTTATATTTGAAGCGGTTGTGCTCTCTGTCATCGGAGGTATACTGGGACTGATCCTGATTTTCATTGGAACGTTGGTGGTCCAACATGTCACCGAGTTTTCAATCAGTCTCACTGCCGGTAATGTGGTGAAGGGATTGTTGATTTCCGGAATTATTGGCTTTTTTGCCGGGTTGATGCCTGCCAAAACCGCAGCAGCAATGAATCCGGTTGTAGCAATGAATGCTGTTTAGCCGGGCAGATACCAATTATAAATCTAACGGGCAGATAATTTTTTCCATCCGGATTTGTCAGGCTTATAAAAAATCAAAAAACATTTTTCCAACGGCAAAGTAGATAAAAAGGCCGAGGATGTCGTTCATTGTTGTAATAAACGGACCGGTTGCCAATGCCGGATCGATCTTAAACCGGTTTAAAATCAATGGAATCAGAGTGCCGAAAAAGGATGCATAGAGCATAACGATAAAGAGGGATATGGAGACTGAAAGTGTCAGGCTGATATTTCCCTGGACAAAAAAGTTATATATAAAAATGAGCAGGGCAAAGATGAAAGCGGTTGCAAAGGAGACCATCAGCTCTTTTAGAAGCCTTTTGCCGGTGGTTCCCACATCTTTAACGCCACTGGCAATGCTCTGCACAACGATGGATGAGGATTGAACACCCACGTTGCCGGCCATAGCCGCAATAAGCGGAATAAAAAAGGCCAATTCGGTTACATGGCTGATTTCGGATTCATAACTGCCTAAAACCAATGCCCCTAAAATACCGCCGATCAGGCCGATAAGAAGCCAGGGAAAACGGGCTTTAATGATTTCCAAAGGCTTATCGTCAGGTTCTATATCGCCTGTGATACCGGAAATCATCTGATAGTCGCGTTCGGCCTCTTCGCGGACAAAATCGATAACATCGTCGAAAGTGATACGTCCTTTTAACCGGCCAATATCATCAATGACCGGAATGGCTACCAGGTCGTATTTATCCATGATTTCAGCCACTTCTTCCTGCCGCACACTGGTTCTTACACTTTTTACATCGGGTTCATAGATGTTGGAGATCTTTGTGTTGGTGGAATTTAGGATCAGTTTTTTAAGGGAAAGAACACCTTTAAGGCGTTGTTGATCGTCGATGACATAAATGTAATAGATCTCATCTACCTCCTCTGCCTGACGACTGATCTCTTTCAGGCAGGTTGCCACGGTCCAGTTTTCATTTACCGAGACCAACTCTTTGGCCATAATTCCACCGGCAGAATCTTCTTCGTATTCCAACAAATCGACAATATCTCCTGCTTGTTCGGTATCTTCAATCTCTTTCAGAACCTCTTTTTTCAGCTCCTCGTCCAGATCAGCAACGATATCTGCAGCATCATCTGAATCCATATATTCGATGAACTTGCTGGCAATTACTTCCGGAGGCAGTACTTTCAGAAAGCGTTTCCGGTTATGTTCCGGTATTTCAACCAGTACATCTGAAGCTTTTTCTCCCTCCAGTAAGAGATAGATAAACTTTGCCTCCTCCATTGAGAGATCATCCATTACTTCGGCTATATCAGCCGGATGTAACGGTTCAATGGTAGCCTTTAACTCATCTGTATTATTATGCTCGATGAGTTCTTTGAGCCTTTCAATATATTCTTTGGTAATTTCAAATTCCATAACAAGCCAATTTAAACAGGTGGTCATCCCTTACTTTACCTCCGGAATTGTTCGATCGCTTTCGTTATTGCAATGAAGTCGGAAACAGCCAGTTGTTCCGGTCTTTTATCTGCATATTGCTCCGGTAATTCCAGGCCTGGTTCAGCAAGGGAATTCCGGAGCATCTTTCGTCGTTTGTTGAAAGCGGCTTTCACCGTTTTAAAAAATAGGATTTCATCACAATCCAGCTCTTTTACCTCGTTTCGTCTGAGTCTGATGACTGCCGATTGAACCTTTGGTGGAGGGATGAATACGTTTGGTGATACGGTGAAAAGATACTCCGTTCGGTAATAAGCACTCAACAAAACGGATAAAATTCCATAAGTTTTACTTCCAGGCGAAGCCGTTAACCGCTCGGCTACCTCTTTTTGAACCATGCCAACCACTTGGGGTACCTGGTTTTTAAGTTCCAATATTCTAAAAAAGATTTGGGAAGATATGTTGTATGGGAAGTTGCCGATGATGCTGAAAACGGGTGGCAGGTTGGTTGTATCCCACCGAAGAAAATCAGCAGCGATGATTCTTCCCTCCATTTCAGGAAACTCTTTTTGCAGGTAACTGACAGATTCCGGATCAATTTCGATGGCAAATACAGTACGATCGGGGTGTTGAAGTAAAAAACGAGTCAGTACGCCCATCCCGGGTCCCACTTCGACGATATCAGGAATCGTGGTGTCCAGACTATCAACAATTTTCCGAGCAATATTCTGATCGGTCAGAAAATGTTGACCAAGTTTTTTTTTGGGTTTCACTACACTCATTATCTCCTGTCTCGCTCATTTCAGTAAACTACTTAAATCTGAAGTCTGTTAAAATAAATCAAACAAATTTATATTTTTGTCTTTTATAAAACCTGAAATCATTCTTTCATTTTCGCATCCCGAAAATATAAAAAATCGGGGAACCGAAAACTAAAGAGAAAGATTTCTTAAAATATTAATCTTGAGAAACATAGTTTTAAAGGTCATTAAATTTCTCCTGTTTTTTACGTTGGGGGCCGCAATTTTTTGGTTAATTTATAAGGATCAGGATATCGAACACATCAAATCGGTATTGAAAAATGAGGTGAATTACTATTGGATTGGTCTTTCACTTTTCATTGGCTTGCTTAGCCATATTTCCCGTACCATTCGGTGGGGATTAATGATAGAACCGATTAGTCATAAGCCGCGATTTTTCAATACATTTATGGCTGTAATGGTTGGTTACCTGATGAATATGGCTTTTCCGCGGATGGGGGAGATATCCCGTTGTGGCGTTTTAGCCCGGTATGAAAAAATATCATTTACAAAACTGATCGGAACTGTGGTTGCCGAACGCGCCCTGGATGTTTTCTCCCTGATGGTATTACTGCTGCTTGTTATTTTTCTTCAATTTGGGCAGATGGTGCGTTTTGTCGGAGAGAATCCGGAAGTGATGATGCAATTGCAGCGATTGTTTACCAATCCCCTGCTGCTTGTTTTATTGGTTGCCCTGTTCGTTGCAGCCTTCGTATTCCGAAGAACACTAAAACACACCCTGCTCTATAAAAAGTTATATGGCATTCTGATGAATCTTAAAGAGGGTTTTGTCTCTATCCTTTCCAGCAAAAAGAAAGGGTGGTTGATTTTTCATTCAATAGCCATTTGGTCGTTGTATTACCTGATGTTATATGTCGTATTTTTTGCTTTTGATTTCACTGCTCATTTATCGCCGGTGGCAGGTCTGACAACATTTGTTCTGGCAAGCTTTGGCATGGTTGCACCGGTTCAGGGTGGGATTGGTGCCTGGCATTTTATGGCAAAGGAAGCTTTGTCACTATATGGCGTTGCCTATGAGAATGGAATTATTTTTGCTTTCGTAGCACACACCTCAACAACGGTTATGGTTATTTTAATCGGGATCATTTCTCTGTTGGTTCTTCCATTTGTTAACAGGAGAGTTACAAGTGAAACAACATTGCCTTTGGAAAGGTCAATTTGATGTTATGACAGTACCTATATGAATACAGAGCTTTTTATAGCGCGACGGTTATTTTTTGAAAAGAGTAATCGAAATTTGTTGTCGCAGCGAATTATTCGAATTGCCCTGGCTGGTATTGCTATTGGACTGGCCGTGATGATTGTGTCGGTTGCCGTGGTTACCGGATTTAAGAATGAGATCAGAAATAAGGTTATCGGTTTCGGCTCCCATATTCAAATTGTTAATTACGATTCAAATAACTCCTTTGAAACACAGCCGGTTTCAATGCATCAACCATTTCTTGAAGAGCTGAAGAGCCTGGATGGCGTATCTGCGGTACAGGTTTTTGCTACAAAGCCGGGCATGATTAAAACCGATGAGTATATCCAGGGAATAGTCTTTAAGGGGGTAGACGCTCGTTTCGACTGGTCCTTTTTTGCCAGAAACCTTCAGCAGGGACGGCTTCCGGTTATCAATGATTCTATACGGGCTAATGAGATTCTGATCTCTGAACAGGTCGCCAATCTTTTAGAGGTTCAGCTCAACGACCGGGTAGTGCTGTACTTTATAAATGAGGGTGAGAACACGCCGAGGATGCTTCAACTGACGGTTTGCGGTCTTTACCGAACCAGTCTTGAGGAATTTGATAATCTGTTTGTTTTGGGAGATCTACAGCAGGTGCAAAGACTCAACGATTGGGGAAAAGATCAGATCAGCGGATTTGAAGTTATTGTTTCGGATTTTCGCCGAATGGTTGAGATAGAGCAGGATGTTAGAAATCTGGTGATAAACTACGATTTGAGTAATCAGACCATATTACGAACAATGAACATTATCAGGGAGTATCCGCAAATATTCGACTGGCTGTCGGTTCTTGACATGAATGTGTGGGTGATTCTTATCTTAATGGTATTGGTTGCCGGCTTTAATATGATCTCCGGATTGTTGGTGCTTATTTTGGAACGGAGCAAAATGATCGGAGTTCTGAAGGCTGTGGGCAGTTCGGATTGGAGTATTCGAAAGGTATTTCTTTACCTTTCGGTTTTTTTAACATCACGAGGCATGATGTGGGGAAACCTGATCGGAATCAGCCTGGTACTTATTCAATACTTTTTTTCGTTGATCCGGCTGAACCCGACCACCTATTATGTGGAAACTGTGCCGGTGAATTTCTCCATCTGGCATATCATTATTCTCAACATTGGGACATTAATATCTACCACGTTGATGTTGGTATTGCCCAGCTATTTTGTCAGTAAAATATCGCCTGAGAAAACCATACGCTTCGATTGATTGTTATTCGGAATCGTATGGAAATAAGATGTCAAGATATTAAGAGAGCGCTTTCCGGGAATCTGAAGGGTGCAGGCTCCCACCATAAAATGATGCCCCCCTACCGGAAAATCAAAAAAATATATATTGAACGGGAGCGTCTGAGGCCCAGCAGTGTTCTGCTGTTATTGTTTGCTGAAGGAGAAACGCTATACACCATTCTGATCAAAAGGCCAATGACGATGAAGCACCATGCGGGTCAAATCGCATTCCCGGGAGGAGGGATTGAACCGGGAGAGAGTGCGCTGGATGCTGCTTTTCGTGAGACCCGGGAGGAGATTGGAATTAACCCTGAAGCCATTAAAATTCTTGGATCTCTCTCTGAGTTGGTTGTTGATGCCAGTGGATTTATTATTCATCCTTTTGTCGGTTGGCTGGAGCACTTTCCGTTCATTGTTCCGAACCGGAATGAGGTAGAAAAGGTGATTTTGTTTCCTGTTACGCAACGGTTCAAAAAAAGAGAAGAGGTTGAAATGGATACTTTCTATGGCAGGTTAATGGTTCCCTGTTTTCGGATCGATGATGAGATTGTGTGGGGTGCAACTTCGATGATTTTATCTGAATTTTTTGATGTTTTGGATGATAATACTATCTGAAAACGATCATTGGCATGAATAAGGGATTCAATTTCAGGATTGGGTTATAATAAAGAAAGTCCCAAATAGCCTCCTTTCTCCTCGGATTCTGTCAGGAAGAAGCTATTTGGGACGATCGGTTCATCACTGTTTATGCCGGCATATCAGGTAAACTCCAGGGTTTACGGTAGGTATGCTTAATCAATTCGGCAGCGAACTCTTTTGCCGGAACCGGATCGGTCCAGGTTTTCTTAAACGATGGATGTCCATCCGTAATGGTAAATCCATCTTTAATTACGGTACGGATGGTTTCATCATTGGACAGGTTTGTGAATTCCATTTTCTCTCCATCCCAGTCCAGGATTTTGTTCAGTGATTGCAGTCGAACGGCAAGCACTCCCATAACAACCATTTCGTTAAAGGGTCCTGCTTCTGAGAAGTCGGATGCGGTGGGCATCCTGTTTTCGGGGCTCTCTTTACATGCCCGTACCCAGTCCATTTCATGTCCTCCTTCGGTGGCGTCCTGAATTCTTCTGCGGAATTGCGGGGCATTGGGAACACGACCCGACAGCAGCCATGGATTGACTCCATAGCAACCACAAACCAGGGTATCTTTTGTTCCGTGGAAAATAACTCCACCACCACGGTCGTTTGGATTTTTTCCTTCGGGCCATCCGTCTGGCAGCATCGGTTTAATACCGCCATCGTACCAGTATATGTCAACCTCTGGCAATTCTGCATTTTTCTTCATCCCTTTCCACAGCCTTTTGGGTGTGCGTGAGGGGAATGTAAGCTTAACGGACTCTGAAACCGGAGCACAATCATTTAACAAGAGGCTGGAGCTTCCCTGAGCATGAATCGGATAACCCAGTTCAAGGCCGACAAACACCGGGTGGAGAATATGACAAGCCATATCGCCCAGGGCTCCGGTGCCGTAATCCCACCAACCCCGCCAGTTCCACGGGTGGTATATTTGGTTGAAGGGACGCATTTTTGCCGGACCGACGAAAAGATCCCAATCAAGGGTGTCGGGCACCCAGTGACCAACCTCCGGAGTATTAAGCCCCTGTGGCCAAATCGGACGGTCGGTGAAAGCTTCAACTTTGGTTACTTCTCCAATCTCTCCATTTGCCAGCCATTCGGCAGTTTGGCTGACACCATCGCCCGAAGAACCCTGATTTCCCATAGAGGTGGCAACTTTGTACTTATCGGCTAACCTGGTTAATAACCTCGATTCATAAACCGAATGCGTCAGTGGTTTCTGCACATAAACGTGTTTGCCCATTGTAATGGCATGGGCAGCAACCAGTGCATGGGTGTGGTCGGCTGTGGCAACAACAACAGCGTCAAAATCTTTTCCCTTGTCATCATACATCTTTCTCCAGTCTTTATACTTTTTAGCCTTGGGGAAATAGTCGAAAACCCGCTGGGAATATTTCCAGTCTACATCGCACAGACCAATAATATTTTCTGATTCCAGCCTTTTCAGGTTAGCAAAACCCATTCCGCCAATACCAACGCCTACAATGTTGAGTTTGTCGCTCGGAGCCTTATGGCCCAACCCGGCTACCACATGGCTCGGCAAGATGGTGAATCCTGCAGCGGCGGCAGCTGTAGTGCTTAAAAAAGCTCTTCTGGATACCGCACTTTTGTTCGATTTTTTTTCCATAATACATTCATGTTTTAATTGGATGGATACGATATACGTTATAAATATTATAAATATTAAAATTGTTGTTAATGTCTGTAAATCAATTTGTTATTTATTGCAATGTTGCCTTTCTTTTCATTCTGCATACGAAATTTGTATAAGCCTGATGCATTGGTGTCAGGTGCATATAATTGCGCTCCTGGTTTCTTTTAGTAAAAAGTGTATAAATATATTTATAATCAATATATTTTCAAATCATTTTGAAAAAATTAATGATGGTTATTAGGTAGTTTGTTGTTATTTAATTGTTTATGACAATGCATAGGGTATATTATTTACCACTCAAATGCGAGTCCGAAATCTTCCGGATCAATTTTCCATTTATCCAACAGCCACCGGGCTGCTCTCAGATCGTAAAAATTGCGGTTCAGTTCGGGCAAGCCTTTGATCATGTCGATAACTGCCTGGATGGTCTCCTGGTTGTTGTCGCCGATGCAATCAATGGCGTTTAATGCATGGCATCGGGCCATTTGATTGGGATTTTTTAATGTTTGTATTAAAGCGTTGCGGGCGAGTTCTTTTTCACCCAGATTAAACAGTGTTTCTGCGGCAACGATGACAACATTGGGTGATTCATCGCTGAGAGCATTAATCAGAACCTCACGGGCCGGAAGGGCGTCCTTCCCCAGGATTAGCAGGCCTGTGGCTCCCCAGTACCGAATGGCAGGTTCTTCGTTTTCAAGAAATGATTTCAGCAGAGAGAGATTCTCCTTTTTCCCGAGGGTGGCTGTTTCTGCGGCGTCAATAACAGGTTCCGGGTTAATTGCTCCCGATCGCATATAGTCGTATATTGACTCTTCTCCCGGCCGGTCGATTCGGTCGGCTTCGGGAATAAATCCGGTGTCTTTGATACGGCTGACCCAGGAGCGGTTTGCTTCACGCATTCGTATTAAAACCTCCTGAAATTCTGGTTTGCCAGCCAGATTGTTAATTTCCCATGGATCGTTCTCCGTATCGTAGAGCTCCTCCACCGGTTTGGTATTCCAGAAGATGCTTTGACTTTCATTGCACTGACCATCCCGAAACGCCTGTTCCCAGGAGCGGACCGAAGGTGCCCGCCAGAGGTATTCCAGCCGCTGGCCATAAATGCGAAAGGGCATGTAGTTTCGTATGTACCGGTATTTATGGTCGCGTACAGCCCGGCTCATGTCGTAACGTTCGTCCATTCTTCCGCGAAACATATAGGCATATGAAGGATCATCGGACTTTTGTTCTCCCAGAAAAGCATTTCCCTGCATAAATTCAGGGATGGGTATGCCAATGATGCTCAGTAAGGTAGGTGCAAGGTCAACAAAACTAATGATGCGGTTGATGGCTGATCCGGATCTTTCCCCGGGGAAAAGATGTTTGTATTTATCAGGGATCCGGACGATGAAAGGCACCCGGGTTCCGGTTTCATAGAGAAATCTTTTACTGCGTGCCAGAACTCCGCCATGGTCTCCATAGTAAAAAACGATGGTGTTTTCTGTTAATCCGGCATCATCCAGCTCTTTCAGTTTTTCTCCTACCCACTGGTCCATCTCTTCGATTTTGTCGTAGTATTGTGCCCAGTCATGTTTTATTGCCGGAGTGGATGGGTGATATGGTGGCAGGGGTACGTTTTCCATGCTGTGGCGCAGGTTCTCATCAGGGATGGAGTCGTGCAAACAGCTTTCGTGTGAAATGGTTGAGTTAAAAACGGCAAAAAATGGCTGGCCGGGAGCCCTGTTTTTGTAATGGGCTTTGTTGCTGCTTTCGTCCCAGATCTCCGATGGCTTGATGCTGTTTGTGTTATAATCGGTTTTGGAATTGTTGGTGCAGTAATATCCGGCTTCTCTCAGAAAGACAGGAAAGGGCACGACAATATCCGATTTTGGATACTGGCTCCGCATGTGCTGGTTCCCGCCCGAAGATGCATACACCCCTGTGATAATGGTGTTTCGGGCTGGAGCACATACCGGGGCATTGGCATAAGCATGGGTATATAAAAATCCTTCCGACGCCAGTTTATCGAAATTTGGTGTGGTGGCAAAGGTGTCTCCGTAACAACCGAATAACGGACTGTTGTCTTCTGATGTTAACCACAAAATATTGGGAAGTTCGTCAGGAACTTTTTCCTGACAGCTAAAAAAGCAAAAAGCTGTCAAAACAGCAATTCCGGTTATATAACCCCTTTTAAGATGTTGATTTTTCATAAAAAGTTGTATTATATTTGAGACGTATCAAATATAGAAAGATTTTAAAAAAATGAAGGTAAAAGATAACCAATCTTTTACCGTAAATTTATTCATAATCAATCTTTTCCGGTGAATTGCAATCTCATCTGCCGGATAATATTCCTGAAGTTATTGAATTTCAGTGGCCTGTGGATTTATGATTGACTGGTATGTTATAAGAGCCGGTGAAAAGCTGATTCTATCTCCCTGTAGGTTTGATCGGTGATTGGACAAAGTGGAGTTCTCAACCGGTTCTCTATGATGCCCTGGATATTCATCAGGGCTTTAATGCCTCCGGGATTTCCCTCTTTGAAAATTAGTTTGATAAGATCAATCATTTCGAAATGCAGGGAACGTGCCTCGGGGTAATTTCCATCAAGTGCCGTGTGTATCAGCCTGCTTAGTTTTTGTGGCAACGCATTGGCAACGACAGAAATAACGCCAATTCCGCCAACGGCGATGATTGGCAGTGCCAGTACATCATCTCCGGATATTACGGCAAAATGGTCCGGAACATACTTGCCGATCATGGTAATTTGCGACAAGATTCCTGAAGCCTCTTTAACAGCAATAATGTTTTCATTTTTTTCAGCCAGCTTTATAACCGTTTGGGCTTCCAGATTCACCCCGGTGCGGGAGGGTACATTATAGAGGATTAGAGGCACCGGACTGGCTTTGGCAATTTCAGAAAAATGCAGAAACATACCTTCTTGTGTCGGTTTGTTATAATAAGGAGTTACAACGAGCAATCCATCGATGCCATTGAAGTTCAGATGGTCAATCTGTTTTAAAATTCTCCTGAGGTCATTGCCTCCGGCCCCCACAACCAGGGGCAGTCCTTTTTTATTCTCTTTTATGAATTCAACCAACTCCTGTTTTTCATTAGTTGATAAGGTAGGTGTTTCGGCTGTTGTTCCAAGAGCGACCAAATAATCAATGTCGCCCTGAATTTGTTGCTCAATCAATCGGGTTAATCCTCCAAAATCAATATGGTTCTCTTTTGTAAAAGGAGTGACCAATGCCACACCTGCACCCCTGAACGGATGATTCATAATTCTGCTGTTTTATTAAGTTGACTAAGATAGAAAATTTGTTGTCTGACAAGGAACATGGCATCTTCATTTTCCCGAATATTAATATTTAGATCAAAAAAGTTATCCTTTTCGGGCGACCATCCGATTTTAAAATGTGCGAGGCTAAGTCCGGTCAGGTAATCTAAAATCAGGTTTTGCTCCAACGCGATATTAAAAAGAAGGTCGAATTCCATGTTCAGAAAATCATCGGCGATCCCTTTTTTGGGAATTCCAAGCCAGCTAATTTCTTTGGGCACGATGGTATTTGCCCCCGGAGATTGAGCGCTTTGATTTAAATAGACACAAAGATTTCGAACGACGATTTGTTTGGATGAAAAATGGTTATACAGGTATTGGAAACTTTCCCTCTGCGCCGGAAGCCACAAAACACCAACTTTCCTGATGGAGTCAGGATTCGGAAGGATAATTTGGCGCTTAAGTGTGGCCATTTTCCTCGATAACAACCGGCGGGTATATGTTTCAATTATTCTCATACAACGAAATACAAAGTTAATGATTTGTTGCTATGTGGCGATATCATTGCATGATGTTTTAACCGCTAATAAATGATTGTTATTTTTATTGGAATTATTATAGATGGTTGTTAATTAATGAATTTGCGTTTGGCAAGTGTGCTTTTATTTCGTCTCACTTTCAAGCCATTTAATCAAGTCTGTTTCAGATATGACAGGGATTCGGAGTGTTTCTGCTTTTTCCAGTTTGCTGGGGCCCACATGGCTTCCGGCTAAAAGGTAGCTGGTTTTTTTTGAAATTGAAGTGGCATTTTTCCCTCCGTTTTGCTCGATGATCAACTTTAATTCATCGCGGGAGTGTATTTCGAAAGTGCCTGATATTACTATGGTTAACCCTTTTAGTTTATCTGTTTTTGAAATGAATGCTTCATGGTCTAATTCAAATTGAAGACCATTCGTCTTTAGTTTGTTAATTAGTTCGTTATGCTCAGGCTTGGAGAAATAGTCGATGATGCTGTCGGCAATCCGCTCTCCGATCTCATCAATTTTCATCAGTTCATCTTTGGATTTTGACTGGAGATTGCTGATGGAGTGGGTGTCGGCTGCCAGTTTTTTTGCTACGGTTTCTCCAACGTACCGTATTCCCAGGGCAAATAAGACCCGCTCAAAAGGTGCATTTTTTGAGTTTTCAATTCCAACCAGTATTCGTTGAGCTGATTTATCTCCCATTCGATCCAGTTTTGCTAACTGATTTTTTTGAAGTTGATAGATGTCAGCAACGCTTTTGACCAACCCCTGATTAAAAAGCAGTTCAATGGTCTCTTGACCAAGTCCGTCAATGTCTAATGCTTTTCTGCTGACAAAGTGTTCGATTTTACCTTTGATTTGGGGTGGGCATCCGGTATCGTTAGGACAATACCAGGCGACTTCTCCTTCAGGTCGTACCAGCGATGTGCCACATTCCGGGCACTTTTCAATAAACCGAAGAGGCTGTGCCATTGGATGTCTTTTGGAGAGATCGACACCGGTGATTTTCGGGATGATCTCCCCGCCTTTTTCGACGAAAACGGTATCGGTCACATGCAGTCCCAGGTTTTGGATAAAGTCGGCGTTGTGCAGTTAAGCTCTCTTGACTACGGTTCCGGCAATGGGTACCGGTGAGAGGTTAGCCACGGGTGTTATTACCCCGGTTCTTCCTACCTGGTAGGTAACTGATTCGAGGATGGTGGCAACATTTTCGGTTTTGAATTTATAGGCTATAGCCCAGCGGGGCGATTTCGCCGTAAACCCCAACTCTTCCTGAAGGGCCAGGCTGTTGAGCTTTATGACTACACCGTCGGTAGCTACCGGCAGGTGATGCCGTTCGATATCCCACCGTTTCAGGTAGCTGAAAATATCTTCCGGATTGCTGCAACGTTCCATAGCATCTGAAATTTTAAATCCCCAACTCCGGGAAATTTGCATATTGTCATAGTGATTGTCAGCCGGAAGGTTGCTACCCATTAACGCGTAGAAATAGGCATCGAGTTTTCTTGACTCTACGATCGATGGATCCTGGATCTTAAGAGTACCTGCTGCGGCATTTCTTGGATTGGCGAAGAGGGATTCTCCCTGCTCTTCCCTTTGGCGGTTGAGATCTTCGAACACCTGAAAGGGCATGACTATTTCACCTCTGATTTCGAAATGGTCCGGATAGTTATTTCCCCGTAATATGAGAGGAATGGACCGGATGGTTCGAACATTTACCGTTACATCATCTCCTAAAACGCCATCACCGCGTGTTACCGCTTTTTTTAATCTGCCATTCTCATAGGTCAGGCTGATGGATGATCCATCAAACTTTAATTCGCAAACGTAATCGATATCTGAACCAGCCAATTTCCGTACCCGGTTGTCAAAGTCTCTGACCTCCTCCACCGAATAAGCATTGCCTAAGGATAGCATGGGATACTGATGCCTTTGCTGGTTAAAGGATTTGGTCAGATCGCTTCCTACCCGCTGCGTTGGTGAGTGCGGATCGGAAAATTGCGGAAACTGCTTTTCCAGTTGTTCCAACTCCCGCATCATCAGATCAAATTCATAATCACTAACGGCCGGTCTGGCCAGAACATAGTATCTGTAGTTGTGCTCATTCAGCGCTTCTCTTAGTTTAATAATTCGCTGATAGATATCTTCCTGTTTCATGGTACTTTTCCTATGGTAATTTCAATTGTGTTGCCATATTTTATCCAGCTAAAAATACAGAAGTTTCTTGTTTCGAATGCGTTTTTTTAAAATTGATCCGCCTTTTTATTCAATTAATGAATAATCAGATTGGCATAAAATGCGTTAGCGATGTTATTTTTGGATAAAAAACACACACCGTAACAGGCATCGCATTTTTTCAAATTTCGATTTGATTTTTTACTATGTTTGTGTGCGAATTGTTAAATGGCCCTGACAAAGAATTCAGGCGTTTTACGAGGCAATGAAAATGAGTGTAGCCTATGCGGTTCGTTTTTTTGGGAATTAGAGCACAAATAAAATTATGTATATGAAACGAGCATGTCGATTCTTGATACAAACGAGAAGAATTAAATTTTATGCGAGTTCCATCGGGCCGGGAAAACGAAATGAAACCGGTAGAAATATTTGTTGAGGAGATGTATAAAAACTAAAAATTTTATTAGATGAAACGATGGGGTATTTTTTCGGTTTTGTTCCTGGCGGGTGTTATATGTTCATTCGGGCAGAAGGGGAAAAGTGATTTTTTAGGTATGTGGACCATTGCCATTGAAAATGGGCGGGTTGGATGGCTGAATTTAAATGAAGATAAGGGATATTTGGATGCTGAACTTCTGTGGCAGGGAGGGAGTGTTTTGCCTGTTTCAGATCTCTATTTTGAAAATGAGAACACGTTGGTGGTTACGCGCCTTCAGGAGCAGGTGCAGGCCAGGGGAAAAGCC
This sequence comes from uncultured Mariniphaga sp., assembly GCA_964540165.1. GTDB lineage: Bacteria > Bacteroidota > Bacteroidia > Bacteroidales > Prolixibacteraceae > Mariniphaga. Next base: position 7,153 of record CAZILU010000003.1, on the reverse strand, counting down.
GGTGAACGAAAATTCATGGTAACTCAGTTGTATCGCTTTATTTTGGCGGGTGGAAAGATGACTGGTGAGGCTGTTTTTCCGGTACGAAACCGGATGGAGCCGACCCGGACCCGTTTTGAAGCGTGGAGACTTCCTCCGGTTCCGGCTGCTCCGGATCTGTCGAAAGTAACCTATGGAAAAGCCGTTTCTCTGTTTAACGGGAAAGATCTAACGGGTTGGGAGCTTGTAAATCCGAATCAGACCAACGGTTTTAAGGTTGAGAATGGAACGTTGGTTAACGATCCGGTACAACCTGGTGGAAAGCGAATTTCATATGGTAATATTCGCACCGTACAGGTATTTGATGATTTCAATCTGACACTGGAAGTAAATGTTCCGGAAGGAAGTAACAGCGGCGTTTATTTAAGAGGGATGTATGAAATTCAGGTGCTTGATTCTTATGGAAGGGAGCTTGATTCACACCATATGGGAGCACTTTATAGCCGGATTACACCTTCGGTTGCAGCCGAAAAACCGGCAGGTGAATGGCAAACCCTTGATTTGACCTTATGCGACAGGCACGTTACTGTTAAGTTGAATGGCGTTACCATCATCGATAATCAACCGGCTCATGGCCCGACAGGCGGGGCAATTATTGCCGACGTTTTCAAATCCGGCCCGGTCTATCTGCAAGGCGATCACGGAAAGGTAATGTACCGGAATATGGTTCTGAAACCGATTATTAAATAGTATATAGGATATTTGCTTATTACGGATTTATGAAAAACTGACACCCGTAATATCTTCCGATAATTTCCACAGCTTTCGCGCAAGTTCAGGATTGAGGGATCGGGTATTGGACTTTACCTTCACAGGATAACCTTTTAATTCCATAAATCCGGAGGGGCCAAAAAAATCCTGCCCCTTTACGTCAGGATCTGTGGCAGCTCTGATTTGCGGTAGTGCTCCTATAGAACCATCCTGGGTTATCTGTTTCATTAAGGGGCGGATAATCCGAAAATAAAATTTCGTATCCAGATGACGAAACAGTTGTGTGGCGGATACACCGGGGTGTGCTGCCGCGGAGATGCTGTCTGTTCCGGTTTTTTCAAAGTATCGTTGTAGTTCATAGGTAAACAATAGGTTTGCCAGCTTTGACCTTCCATAGGCTTTGATTGGAGAATAGCCATTCCCGTTCTCAAACAGGGGATTGTTAAAATCAATTTTTCCTGCTTTATGAGCAATGCTGCTCACATTGACAACCCTTGATTTTTTCGTGCGTTTAATTACCGGCATTAATAATCCGGTAAGGGCGAAATGACCAAAATGGTTGGTTCCCATCTGGCCCTCAATGCCATCAATGGTTTGAAAATAGGGCGTCGTCATAATGCCCGCATTGTTAAGCAATACATCGAGTCGGGAATATTTATCGATAAACCGGGAAGCAAATTGCCTGACCGACATCAGGTTTGCTAAATCAAGTTGAGCAGCCTCAACCGATGCTCCGGGGCATAATCGAAGAATTTCTGAACAGGCATTCTCTGCTCTCTCTAACGATCGTCCCGATAAGATGACCCGGGCTCCCCGGGATGCAAATGTTTTCACTGATTCGAATCCCAGTCCGCTATTCCCTCCGGTGACAAGGATCAATTTACCGGTAAGATCCGGCACATCTTTATGGCTCCATCCTAGGTTATTATTGGAATTCATCTAAATAAAAGTAAAAAGTAAAAAGTAAAAAGGTAAAAGTAAAGAGTAGTTCTTCGTTGTATTATATTTATCTATTTTTTTTGTATTCAATCTTCAATATCCAATCTGTCACGTTTAATTTATGCGCTAAATTCATTAATAACCAACCAGGATGTGTATGCCAGGTAGGTAAAAAAAAGGATATATGCTTCCCATCGGTCTAATTTTTTGTGCCTTCCCAGAAACATGGATGCGAAGAGGAAAATGGTTCCACCAGCCAGGAGATACAGGTCCATATTGAAAATTTTGTTGTAGGACAATGGTTTCATGAGTGCACTTAAAGGGATGATAAGTACAATATTAAATATGTTTGATCCGATGATGTTTCCAACGGCAATGCCGGTGTTTTTTCTAAGAGCAGCTACAATGGAGGTTGCCAGTTCGGGAAGTGAGGTGCCAATGGCAATGATTGTTAATCCGATAATTTTCTCACTGATACCCAGAAATGAGGCAATCTCTATGGCATTGTTAACGACCATACGACCCCCCCATACCAGGCCGGCAAGACCTGTAAAGATGTATATATACATTTTTAACGGAGGAATATTTTCTACAACCAGCTCATTGTGAGCGGGATCTCTTTTTAGTTGTGTGAACACATAATAGAGAAAATAGCTGAAGAACAGAAGTAACAGTAGTGCATCGACTCTCGATATATTGCCAGAGCCAGCCATATAAAAATTGTTTGCCAACAAATACAGAAGGAGTACCGCGAGAAGGGATAAGGGAATTTCCCGCCATATGGTACTCGATTGCACGGAGAGCGGGTAGATAATTCCGGTCAGGCCTAAAATCAGAAAAAGGTTGGCAATATTGCTGCCAATAACATTGCCAAATACAATTTCGAAATGGCTTTTTGATGAGGCAATAACATTAACAACCAATTCCGGAGCTGAGGTGCCGAACGCGACAACAGTCAATCCGATTGCCAGATCAGAAACATGAAATTTTTTTGCCAGTGCAGAGGCTCCGCTAACTAACCAGTCGGCTCCTTTAATCAGGAGGACCAGGCCAATGATGAGATAAATGGTATGAAGCAGCATTAAATTTTTGTGCAATAATAGCAAATTTAGACCCTCCGAAATCATTTCTTCCGAAAATTTCCATGACACAGATCGAAAAATTATTTTTGTGTTTTACAACATTTTAAAATTTTATGGTCAGTTTTATAGATCTGTTTTCCAGTTTTGTACAGACGCAAAAAAGATGAAAGGAAAACAATTTGTGTGTGCGCACACACTTTTTTTTTGTAGTTGATAATCATTTACATAGATTTGTGGTGAAATAATGATTGTGGAGAGGGTAAAAAAAATAACAATTCAGGATGTTGCCCGTTATGCCAATGTTTCGGTTGGCACAATTGATCGGGTTATTCATAACCGGGGAAAGGTTTCTCCGGAGAAACGGCATAAGATAAAGGAGGCCATTAAAAAGCTCAATTTTAATCCCAATCTGTTGGCCCGTACCCTTGCCATGGGAAAAACCTTTTCCATTTCGACGTTGATTCCGGCAGCTCCTTTTCCCAGGCACTATTGGTCAATGCCATTTCAGGGGATTGAGCTGGCAGCCAACCGTTATAAAGACTACGGCATCATTACAGAGAACCATTTTTACGATCTTTTTGATGAAGCCTCTTTTAGCAAACAGGCGAATAAGATCCTCCAATCGAAGCCGGATGGAGTCATCCTGGCTCCACTGTTTTTTCAGGAGAGTACTGTTTTTGTCAAGAAACTCGAAGCGCTGGGTATTCCTTATATATTTATTGATGCAGACCTCCCCGCTGAGCACAGCCTGTCATACATTGGTCCCGATGTTAAACACAGTGCCTATATTGCGGCTAAACTTTTGCATTGCGTTTTACCTGAAGCAGGGAAAGTTCTTATTGTTCATATTGTGAAAGGATTTTCCAACGCTTCTGCATTGCGACGTATCGAAGACGGATTTAAGTCTTTTTTTATGGAGAATGACTTGAACGAACAGTGGCCCGTACAAACCTTGACCATCAATTCGGCACCACAGGAGACTGTTTTCAGTGAGTTGGCAAGGTATTATCAGGAGCATCCGGGCATACAGGGTGTATTTGTTTCCAATTCAAAGGCTCATCTGCTCTCCGAATTGCACCGGCAACTCAATTTGAATATAAAACTGGTTGGATATGATCTGGTGGAAGAGAATATTCGCCATATGAAGGCGGGGAGAATTGATTTTATTATTTCTCAAAGTCCTTTTCAACAAGGGGAAAGAGCTTTGCAAACGTTTTTCGATAATTTTTTCTTTAAAAAGGAGCCGGATAAAATTCAATATGTTCCTTTGGATATTATCATTAAAGAGAACATCGATTTTTATACCGGATTTAATCGGAGTTATCACGTAGATTCAATAAGTACTAAATAATTATATTTTGACATATCAATTATTAAGGAGTGAAACGGGTATGGTTTGGCAGCCACAAAGGAACCGATGCAAATTAGAGGAGTTCTATCGGGCTTTGAATCGATATAGGACCAACGTTTGGATTTAATAGAAAAAAATATATATAAACAAAAATTTTAATCAGATGAAAGAAAATTTTAACTCAAGAAGAGATTTTATTAAGAAATCGGCCGGTGCTTCGGCAGCTATTGTTGTTGGAGGAATTCTTCCCGGATTTAGTGCGGCAAGCTATCATAGAATTATGGGGGCGAATGAGATGTTACGGGCTACCATAATGGGTGTAAATTCACGGGGTAGTGCGTTGGCACAGAATTTTGCTTTTCAGGAAAATTGTGATCTGTTATATGTTTGCGATGTAGATACCCGGGCGCAGGAGAAGTGCATTGATCGGGTTAGCAAGGTGCAGGACAAAGCTCCCAAAGGATTGATAGATTTCAGGAAGTCTTTGGAAGATAAAGATGTAGATATTCTTATTGTTGCCGGTCCTGACCATTGGCATGCTCCGGCTGCGTTGATGGGTCTTCAGGCTGGTAAAAATGTCTATCTTGAAAAACCATGCAGCCATAATCCGCGTGAAGGTGAGATTTTGGTGGAGGCGACCAAACGATATAAGAAGTCGGTTCAGATGGGAAATCAGCGCCGCTCTTATCCAAACGTTGTCAAAGGTATTGCTGAATTGAAAGATGGCATTATCGGACGGCCCTATTTTGGAAAAGGCTGGTACACTAATAACCGGGCATCGATCGGTGTAGGCAAACAAACAGCAGTTCCTGAGTGGCTTAACTGGGAACTTTGGCAGGGGCCGGCTCCCCGAACCGAATTCAGAGACAATATTGTTCATTATAACTGGCATTGGTTCTGGCATTGGGGCACCGGTGAAGCGTTAAATAACGGTACCCATATGGTTGACATTCTCCGTTGGGGATTTGGCGTAGATTATCCGGTTAAAGTGAGTTCAAATGGTGGTCGTTATCACTATTCTGATGACTGGGAAACTCCCGATACGCAGGTGATTAACCTTGATTTCGCGGAAGGCGTGTCTATGAGTTGGGAAGGCCGCAGTTGCAACGGCAAGCCTATTGAAGGCAGTTCGGTAGGTGTTGTTTTTTACGGAGAAACAGGAAGTATGGTTATTTCGGGAGGTGATGGATATTCGGTTTATGATCTGAAAAACAAATTGGTAAAAGAGGTGAAAGCCTCTAAGGAGATTGATCCTCGCGATGCGGCCAATCCATCGAGTCATTTAGACTCATTGCATATTCGTAACCTTTTCAATAATATCTTAAAGGGAGAAAAGCTGGTAGCCGATATTGACTCAGGTCATAAGAGCACGCTATTGGTTCAGTTAGGAAACATCGCACAGCGTGTCGGCCACTCTCTTGAGATCGATCCCAAAAACGGTCGGATTCTTGGTGACAGAAAAGCACAGAAATTGTGGTCACGCGATTATGAAAAAGGTTGGGATATGAAAATCTAATTATCAGTAAAATGACAACAAGAAGAAGTTTTATAAAAAGCAGTGCAATAGCCGGGCTTGGGATCTCTGTCTCAGCCCCGCTGATTGCCGGGAGTAACGGGTCTTTTGTGGCACAGGGAAAACGTGTCGGAGTTATTGGATTGGATACTTCACACAGTATTGCCTTTACAAAGACGCTTAACGGTGAGAAAGCCGGCGATGAATATTTTGGATATAAAGTGGTTGCTGCCTATCCTAAGGGAAGCCTCGATATTCCATCCAGTGTTGAACGTATTGAAGGATATACCCAGCAGATGAAAGATCTGGGCGTTGAGATTGTTGATTCGGTGGAAGCATTGCTTACCAAGGTAGATGTTGTTCTGCTTGAAACCAACGATGGCCGACGTCACCTGGAGCAGGCATTGCCTGTTTTAAAAGCAGGGAAACGGATGTTTATTGATAAACCGATGGCTGCTTCTCTTGTCGATGCCATGGTAATATTTAACGCTGCCAGCCATTATGGTGTTCCTGTATTCTCGTCATCATCATTGCGATATATTGGTGGTATAGATGAGATCAAAGCCGGTTCGGTTGGTAAAGTTCTGGGGGCTGATGCTTTTAGTCCCGCCACTATGGAAGAGACCCATCCCGATCTGTTTTGGTATGGGATCCATGGAGTAGAGACTCTGTTTGCCGCAATGGGAACCGGCTGTAAAACCGTTTCCCGGGCCTATACTCCGGGTGCCGATGTGGTAACCGGAATCTGGGAAGGGGGAAGAATAGGTACTTTTAGGGGTATCCGAGATGGTAAAAGAGGCTACGGTGGCACAATTTATGGAGAGAAAAATAATGTTAATCTGGGCACCTATGCCGGATACAATCCGCTGTTGAAGGAGATTGTCAACTACTTCCAAACCGGAACCATCCCGGTAACGCCCGAGGAGACATTAGAGATCCTTGCTTTTATGGAAGCTGCCGATTTAAGTAAGAAGAAAGGAGGAAGTCCTGTTTCTATGGAGAAGGTAATGAGTAAAAGTTTGAAAGCAAGCAAGAAATATAAATTTTAACAGAAAATGCAAAACAAGAATCGTTATAACGGTCTACAGATTACCGTCCTAATTGTACTGCGTTTTCTGATTGGCTGGCACCTGTTATATGAAGGAGTTGCTAAACTTTTAGATCCTCAATGGACATCGTTTAGCTTTCTGAAACAGTCGCAGGGAGTTCTTAGTGGGTTTGCCAATTGGATAACCTCCAATCCGGATATCCTTCAGGTAGTAGATTTTTTAAATACCTGGGGATTGATTGCGATTGGACTGGGATTGATGCTAGGCATGTTTGCCCGGTTAGCTGCGGTGTTTGGAGCCATTCTTATTTTTGTATACTATTTAAATGCTCCACCGATGATTGGGGTGGAATATGCCCTTCCGGTCGACGGGAACTACCTGATTGTTGATAAAACATTGATAGAAGCGGTATCGCTTTGTGTATTGGCGTTGTTCCCTACGAGCAGGATATTCGGGCTGGATGCCTTGT
>CAZILU010000002.1:0-67394 GCA_964540165.1 uncultured Mariniphaga sp. | reverse complement strand
GAATGGCTATGATTTCGGTATTATAGGCCAGCTTCGACGTGAAATAGATGACGGCAGAGAATATCCGCTGGGATGAGGAAAACGAGAAATGGATCCTCAACAACTGGTGGAAACGAAAGATATTTGAATCGCACGAGGAGTTCGAACGGGGATACCAGCTCGACACGGTGCTCAACATGACGCCCAACGACTATAAAGTGGTGAAAAACCAGATGGAGAACTACATCACACCCGATCTTAAAAAAGAGATCAGGCAGATGAAACTGCGGGGACTGAATACCGTTGAGTGGGAGATCGAACGGCACAAACGGGTGTCGGGGCCTTTTGCAGCCTTCATCCTGACCATTATCGGGGCGGGACTGGCATCCCGGAAAATCAAAGGAGGACTGGGATTTCACCTGGGGTTGGGATTGCTCTTCAGCTTCTCCTATATTTTATTTATGCAGATTACCACCGTATTTGCCATCAATGGCAACACCCCGCCCCTGTTAGCCGTTTGGATTCCAAATCTGGTCTACAGCATCATCGCATTTTTTATATACCGCTGGGCCGCCCGCTAAATTAGATATTGCCACAGCGTCCACATTTCAAACGATTGTTTTTATTATTCGACATGAAACCGTAAAAGATGGTGAATAAAACCGCGGTAATTTTTTTTTCGATGAGAGCCAATTAAAAAAAACCTAATTTTGCCCCTTGTCCGGAATGGATTCCGGTTAAGTGATCACCGTAATGAACAAAACCGGAAATAACAATAAAAGTGAAACCACCGGTCAACCATTGCCGTTTAAGATGTAAGAAGCGTATGACCGGTTCATCACATCAGCGTTAAGAAATTGAAATTATGGGAGTTCTATCCGATCGCATGCACAAATGCATCCGGAGGAAATCAATTTTATAATTAAAAACTAACTTTATGTCATTAAGAAGTAATGTGCTTGACCTTCGCAAAAGAAAGCGGGAGGTACAAAAAGGTGGTGGAGACGAAGCCATTGAAAAGCAGGCAAAGATGGGTAAGCTCACGGCACGTGAGCGTATTCTTGCGTTATTGGACAAAAATTCCTTTCATGAATATGACCTTTTTGTGGAGCATGCCGCCAAGGATTTTGGGATGGACGGGAAGGTCTTGCATGGCGATGGTGTGATCATTGGCACCGGAACGATTTACAGCAAGCCGGTCTGCATTTTTGCCCAGGACTTCACGGTTGCCGGAGGGTCGTTGGGGTTGATGCATGCGCGGAAGATCACCAAGATTATGGATCATGCGCTGAAGATGCGGGTTCCGCTCATCGGCATCAACGACTCGGGCGGTGCACGTATTCAGGAGGGTGTCAACTCGTTAGCCGGTTATGGAGAGATCTTCTTCCGCAACACCCTGGCTTCGGGCGTTATCCCGCAGATCTCCGTCATTCTGGGCCCCTGCGCCGGCGGTGCTGTTTACTCCCCCGCCCTTACCGACTTTGTTTTTGTGGTCGATAACATCTCAAAAATGTTCATTACCGGTCCCAGCGTCATCAAATCGGTGCTGGGTGAGGAGATCTCCATGGAGGAGCTGGGTGGAGCGAGGGTGCATGCCGAATTAACGGGAAATGCCCACTTCTTTGCCAACAGTGAGCTGGAGTGCTTTGAGCAGATCAAGAAACTGATCAGCTACATCCCGCGCAACAACGGTGGGAAAGCGATGTCATTCCCGCCAAAGCCTCCCAAAAAAGGGGTTAAGATCGAAGATATCGTTCCGGTCGATTCACGAATACCATACGACATTCGCGATATTATCAGAAGCGTAACCGACGCTTCGGAGTTTTTTGAAGTGATGGAGAGCTTTGCTCCGAACATTGTCATCGGCTTCGGCCGTATGGAGGGCGATACCGTAGGATTTGTCGCGAATCAGCCGATGGTGTTAGCCGGCGTTCTCGATACCGACAGCTCCGATAAGGCAGCCCGCTTTATTCGTTATTGCGATGCCTTTAACATCCCGATTGTTACCTTAGAAGACCTGCCGGGATACCTGCCGGGTGTCGACCAGGAGCATGCCGGAGTGATCAGGCACGGTGCCAAAATCCTTTACGCTTACAGTGAAGCCACCGTGCCAAAGGTGACGGTGATCCTCAGAAAAGCATACGGCGGTGGATATATCGCCATGAACTCACGCCATCTGCGTGCCGACTTTGTCTTTGCATGGCCTACCGCCGAGATCGCCGTGATGGGCCCCGAGGGTGCCGCCAATATTGTATTCCGCAAGGAGATCTCCGAGGCGGAAAATCCGGAAGAGATGCGCCAGCAGAAGATCCTGGAGTATAAGGAGAAGTTCGCAAACCCATATGTAGCAGCAGCCCAAGGGTATATCGATGAAGTGATTGAACCCCGCGAAACCCGTGGAAGAATTCTGCACGCACTGAAAGTCTCCGAGAATAAAAACGTTTTCCTGCCCAATAAAAAGCATGGAATTCCTCCATTTTAACCTTTAAACAAACGGTATGAGTGAAAAGAAAGAGCTAAAAACCCTGGTCATTGATGGGGCCATATACCAGACCAACTACACCTGGAAGTTTGAGAACCGGGTCAATTGGGAGGCTCCCAATCCAAATCTGATCTACTCCTTCATTCCCGGGACTGTCATCGACATCTACGTGAAAACCAAACAGAAAGTGAAAGAGGGAGAGACCCTGCTGTTGTTAGAGGCGATGAAGATGCAGAACCAGGTACGGATGCCCTTCGATGGCGAGATCGTTAAGATCCATATAAAAAGGGATGAGGTGATCCCGAAAAAACACCTGATGATTGAGATAAAACCGGTACGCATTAAATAAAAAGCCAAACCGGAGAAAACAATCTCTGCATAAAACATGGAACATACCACCACAGAAGATTATCTCTGTCCGGCCTGCCGGCCGTCAGGAGTAGCGATAATCTTCCTGGTATGTTCCCTCTTTTTTTTGTGCCTGTCTGCCCCTCTGCAAGCATACAGTGATCCCTGCCGCAAATCGACCGAAGGTACCGATTTCATCTTTGGCTTTATGGAGAGCCGCAACTACCAGCCTGAACACTACCTGGAGATCACCGTCACCTCCGATGAGACCACCACCTTCCGCATCACCACCGGACGCGATGAGATACCGTATGGCGGCACATACACCGTAGAAGCCAACCAGGCCGTGCAGGTGGCCATTCCCTGGCAACTGGTCGAAGCCACCGGTTCAGAGGAAGTACAGGACAAAGGCATACACCTCACTTCCGAAAAGCCGGTCAATGTATATGCCCTCAACTGGGCCCAGAACTCAGCCGATGTAGCCATTATCTACCCAACGGCATCGTTGGGAAAAGAGTACTTCGCTGTCTGTTATCAACCGGCCGTCGATACCAATCCGACACAGAGCAACGGACGCAACAGCGAATTTCTGATCGTTGCCACGGAAAACAACACCGAAGTGGTGATCACCCCTTCGAAAGTCACCGACCAGGGAAAACCCCAAAGCGAACCCTTTGCCATCACCCTCCACCGCGGTGAAGTTTACCAGGTTCAGTCGGAGAATGTGCCTGGAGCCGATGGACAGGGCGACCTGACGGGCAGCCATATCCTGGCCGATAAGCCCGTCGCGTTCTACTCCGGATCGCTGAGCACCCAGGTGCCGGTCGGCTGGTGCTGCTGGGATCACCTCTACGAGCAGATACCACCCGTTCAAACCTGGGGCAGGGAGTACTATTTGGCTCCCCTGAAATCGCGGCAACGAGACCTCTATCGCATTGTAGCTGCCCATAACCATACAACCATACAGATCTCCGGCCTCAATTCCGTATCCCTCAACCGGGGTGAGTTTTACGATTTTACAGCCTTCTCCTACGACCCAAAACAGGTGGTAGCCGACAAACCGGTGCTGGTAGCCCAGTACAGCATGTCGCGCGACATCGACTCCAGCTTCACGGGCGGCGATGGCGATCCGTTTATGATCATACTCAGCCCCTCCAACCAGTCGAGAAATGAGGTCACCTTCGTGGCCTATAAGTCGCCCGACGTAGAAATAGAAAACTACACCGGAATCACCAAATACTTTGTAAATATCATCTGCCCGACCGATGATACGACCTACATCCGCCTTAACGGAGATACCATTGCCGAACCGTTTACACCCTTTCCCGGCGGAGCATACAGTTATGCACAAGTATCGGTCGATACCGGAACTCACCACCTGAAAAACATTCGTGAAGCGGGTGGATTCCTGGCCTATGTTTATGGCTTTGGCGGGGTGGAGTCCTATGGCTATGGCGTAGGCTTCAACCTCGATCTGACCCTCGACCTGGGTAAAAGCTTCCTGTTTGACGGCGATACCCTTCTCCTGTGCCATGGCGATACCCTCCGCCTTGATGCCGCACCCTGGTTCGACCAATACCAATGGAGTACCGGGGAGACAACACAAGCCATTGCCGTTACAGAACCGGGCATCTATTGGGTAGAGACCACCACCCTTGAGGGGTGTGGACAAACCGATTCGGTTTACGTGTTTAAAAGCCATCCCGTCACCTACATCGGTGATGACCTGGCCGCCTGTCCTCCCTTTAGCACCCTGTTAGAGGCGAAAGGGGATTTCGAGTCGTACCTGTGGCAAAACACGACAGGCGATACGTTAACGACCGATCGGAATTACCAGGCACAGCAGACCGGTGACTACAGGCTGACAGCATTCGACCGTTACGGATGTGCTGCGCGCGACACCATGCACCTGGAGATCCATCCCGTGCCCACTCTGCAGATCCAGGCTCCCGGACTGGTATGTGAAAGCCGGCGTCTCCATCTCACGCTAACCCTTTCAGGAACGCCGGAAGCGCTGGCGGATGCAGGCAATGACTTCCGGTGGGGAACCGACCGTCCGGCCGAACTGCACGTTACCGCAGCAGCGCAGCAGTCGGCCACCGTGGAGATCAGTACATGGGGTACTTTCCAGGTATGGTACGAACTGACCACCGTACATGGCTGCCGGGTAGGCGATACAGTGTCGGTACGCTTTCATGATCTGAAGCCACGCTTCGATTTCACAGCCGATATCGTCGAGGGGTGCCAGCCCTTGCAGACCGAGATCACGGCTGTGAGTGAGGAGCCCAGACTTCGGTTCGACTGGCAAATCGGCACCTACCCATACAGCAACCAAAAAGCACTGAATGTTACCATTACCGAACCGGGAAGCATCGATGTGATGGCCATAGCCCGCTCTGCGGAGAGCGGATGTGCCGACACAATCTTCAGACCGGGGTGGATTGAAGTTTATCCCAAGCCGGCAGCCGGTTTCCGGCCCGATTACACCGTGGCATTTGTCGATGAGAGTGAGATCACCTTCACCAACGAATCTGTCGGAGCAATAAACTATGCCTGGACTTTTGGCGACGGATCAGTATCGGATGATACCGATCCGCAACATGCCTATGCAGCCAAAGGAATCTACCTGGTGGATCTGGTGGTAACATCGCCAATGGGCTGCAGGGATACCGCCGCTACTGAGATCATCATCCTACCGTCCGATGTGCCGGTGCCCAACGCCTTTGCTCCCGAAAGTGCCATAGCCATCAACCGCACCTTTATGCCCGTAAAGCTGGGAATCGATCCATCCGGATTCTTGCTGCAGATATACAACCGGGGTGGGAACCTGGTATTTGAATCGAAAAATCCCGACCAGCCATGGAACGGGATGATGATGAGCGGAGATCCCGCACCCATGGGAACGTACGTGTGGCAGGTCAGCTACCGCGACCTTCGGGGAAAAACCAGAGAACAACGCGGGCAGGTACTCCTGGTCAGATAACCGGTTGCATCGGTTTCCGGTTACTCCTCATACACATGATAGAAGGGCAGGTGCCTCCCTCGTTCCATCGGTTTCAGTAAAAAGCTGAGGCTGATCTCACTGGTTCCACCGGCACTTCCCCAAAGACCTGAAACGGTGATGTCGTAACTGTAGGCGATCTGCCACCGGTTGCGGGCAAAACCAACCATCAGAATGAGCGCATCGTACCGTAAGCGGTTGTTCTGCCGGAACCACATACCCGCCTCCAATCCCTTCATAGACAACAACATGCCGTAACTAAGCTGAAGATAGCGATGCTGCGACTGAATCAACAGCTGGGGAGAGATGTCAAACTTCTTGCGCTGATGACCGTAAAGGTATACCGGAAGCCGGGCACCAAAATGGGCTGTGAATTTGCGTGGCAACTGCTCCCCCTCGCCACGCCCTGAAAATGAGAAACGCGGCTCGTTGATGTGATGCAGAGCCACGCCGCCATAAACCGTAGGACTAAAAAGCAGGATCCCGGCCGACAAGTCGGCATAGATGAAGTCAGTGTCACCAAAACCGGCAAACTCTCCGGAGATCCCGTGTTGACCATACACCGGATCCAAATTGTCGGGAAACACCAGCTTGCCGGGTTGCAACGCATGCCGGCCAATTCCACCCTGAAGAGCACCCTGCAACTGATACCGGTCACTCACCGGCACAAACACCGACCAGGCCGCCTGCATCTGCAGCGTCTGAAAAAAACCCTCCCCCTGCACATCGTTCATTAAAAAAAAACCCAGTCCGCCCCGCAGCTCAGAAACCGCCAGATCGACACCTAAACTGTAGCTCTTGTAAGGACTCCCGAAGCCATACCACTGATTACGGGAATGGACCGTTAGCCGGGGAACCTCCAGGGAGCCGGCAAAAGCAGGATTGAGCCATACCGGATTGGAGAAAAACTGGGAAAAGGAGACATCCTGGGCAATGCTTTTGTATACCGGCATCACCAACAGCAGTATCGCCCCAATACTCCCCAATTTTATCCAACGCATAAGAAAATCCTTTGAGCTCAATGCAAACAAATATACAAAACGAGCCCGATAAATATAATCCTCATAAACATCGATTAAAAATGAATCGGATTCGTTCTGGTTCCGTAAATAATTATCGCGTTAAAAAAATTTGAAACACAGCCTATAAAAAAAAGGATTCCATCATTTTTGCCTGATGGAATCCCTGCCAATAATAAAACGCTATCTCCTTTTCTCCTAATTCCAAAACTGTTGATCAACCATCCACGCCTCTAACCCCTGACGATATTCACCAACGAACACCATATCTTTCATATCAGTGCTTTGTATCCACCCCCGAACATCGAGCATCCAATCTGCCAGCGCTACCGGAACCTCGATCTCCGTCATCAGCACTTCGACAGGCACCAGACGGTTCCAACCGGCTACATCCAACATCCAGGGCGCTAACGCCAACACCTCGTCTCTCTCAGCAACCATCGCATAACCAACATCATTCCGATGCCAGTAACGGTCGCTAACCATCCACTCTTCGAGATGAACTTTTGCCTCCTTAACATTTTCAAGGCTTGAGGCACGATGCATCTTTAACCCTTTGGCTTCGACATTTCCAACGGCTAAAACCGTTACCAGAAATGCAGCCAGCACCATCCTTTTTATTCGAAATTTCATTGTTTCCATTTTTTCTTTCTCTTTTCGTTCTGTTTTCAATATGGTTTCTAAGATAGACCCAAAAACAGTACAAAGGTTACACCTCTTTCTGTTAAAAAGAATGAAAATTCTGCTGAAAGAGGGCATTTTTCGGTAAATGGAAGATTTTAACCGATTAATAAAAGACTTTTTGGTATTTTATTTTCCAACATGGAAGGTCGTTGGTGAAACAAGGCAAACAGAGCCGAACCGCTGCCCGACATAGCGGCGTAGACCGCACCCAGGTCGTAGAGGATTTGCTTCCATTGAGCAATTTCAGGAAATTCAGGAAATATGGAGGCTTCGAAATCATTCTTCACCTGATCTTTCCACTCCGTCACAGGGATTTGGCCCAGCATTTTCAGAGAAAAAGGGGCCGGTGCCGGATTAACATTTCGGTAGGCGTCACGTGTGGTAACGGCCAATGGAGGTTTCACAACTACCAGGTGATATTCAGAGAGGTCGATGTTAATGGATGTCAGCTGGTCGCCAATTCCCGTTGCAAAAGCCGGCTGGTTATCGATGAAAAAGGGGCAGTCGGCCCCCAGCCGTGCGGCATAGCTGCGCAGCAGATCGGGTGAAATACCCAGATCGAAGTAGTCGTTAAGCATCCGGAGGGTAAATGCGGCATCGGCTGATCCCCCGCCCAGTCCTGAGCCGGGAGGAATGACCTTATGCAGATGGAACTGCACCGGAGGCAGTTGATATTCAGCTTTCAGCAGAGCGTATGCCTTCAGCACCAGGTTATCTTCCGGGTCCCCTTCCACAGCGATTCCGGTGAGGGATATGCCTGACCTGCCGGTCTCTGCCATCTCCAATGCATCGGTCAGCGGAACCGGCATAAAGACCGTTTCGAGGTTGTGGTACCCATCGGCTCGCCGTTCGGTTATGAACAGGCCAATATTTATTTTTGCATTGGGAAATACAATCATAAAATAATTTTTAACAATCACATCCTATAAATATAGAACCCCCTCCGGAGGTTCTTTTTCAATCTCTACCGATAAATATGGAACCCCCTCCGGAGGTTCTTCTTCATTCTCTCCCTATAAATATGGAACCCCCTCCGGAGGTTCAAAAAAATTCGCCCTACGAAAAACCTCCTCTCCTTTTGCCTTTTACCTTTTACCTTTTACCTTTCCCCTCTTCCCTTTTTACTTTTAACTTTTAACTTTTGCCTTTTTACTTTCCTCCCGACATCATCCGGCCTCTTACTCATAATCCTCTGGTCTTCCGCAGGTACAAACGAGATTTCGGTCTCCCCAGGCGTTATCGACCCGGCCTACAGGCACCCAGAACTTATTCTCCCGCACCCATGGCAGCGGCCATGCGGCTTTCTCTCTTGAGTAGGGATGGCTCCAGCGATCGGCCGTCACCTCAAATGCGGTATGGGGCGCATTTTTCAGCACATTATCGTTCCGGTCAGCTTCGCCCCGCTCCACCGCTTTGATCTCCTCATAGATGGTGTTCATTGCCTCGATGAACCGGTCAATTTCCGCTTTCGACTCGCTCTCGGTCGGCTCAACCATCAGCGTCCCATGCACCGGGAATGAGAGGGTAGGAGCATGGAATCCATAGTCCATCAACCGTTTAGCGATATCCTCTTCGCTGATGCCAGATGAAGCTTTCAGGTGGCGGCACTCCAGGATCAGTTCATGAGCTACGCGTCCCGTTTCGCCGGTATAGAGAACACCGTAGTTACGCTCTAACGCTTTAGCCATATAGTTGGCGTTCAGGATCGCTACGCGGGAGGCTTGCGTTAGTCCTTCGGCTCCCATCATTTTGATGTAACCATAGGTGATAGGCAGCACCGAAGCGCTTCCCCAGGGGGCAGCAGCAACGGCGGTAATTCCCACATGGCCGTTGTTCATAACGGGATGCGAGGGCAGGAACTTCACCAGGTGGCCGGCCACGGCGATAGGCCCGACACCCGGCCCGCCTCCCCCGTGGGGTATGGCAAAGGTCTTGTGCAGGTTCAGGTGGCACACATCGGCACCCACCCGTCCCGGCGAGGTCAGCCCCACCTGGGCATTCATATTGGCTCCGTCCATATATACCTGTCCGCCATGCTCATGTATGATCCGGCACATCTCTGCGATCGACGACTCAAACACCCCGTGTGTCGAGGGGTAGGTCACCATCAGCGCAGCCAGTTTCTCCTGATGCTCTCCGGCTTTAGCCTTCAGGTCGGCGACATCAATGTTGCCATTGGAATCGCAACCAACAACAACGACCTGCATGCCGGCCATCACAGCGCTGGCGGGATTGGTACCATGAGCAGAGGAAGGGATCAGCACCACATCGCGCCCGCTGTCGCCCCGGCTCTCATGAAAGGCCCGGATCACCATCAGTCCGGCATACTCACCGGCAGCGCCTGAGTTGGGCATCAGGCTAACATCGGCCATGCCGGTGATCTCAGCAAGATCGCGACGAAGCTCTTCCATCATCTCATGGTAACCCCGTGCCTGGTTCTTTGGAACAAACGGGTGTAATCCGTTAAACTCAATCCAGCTCAGCGGCAACATCTCGGTAGCGGCATTCAGCTTCATCGTGCAGGAGCCCAGAGATATCATCGAATGAGTCAGCGATATATCCTTATGCTCCAATCGTTTGATATACCGGACCATCTCCGTTTCCGACCGGTAGCGATTAAAGACCTCCTGCGTCATAAAGGGCGTTTTCCGTGCGAACTTTTCATCGATTGGAAAGCCCTGAGGATAGATTTCAACCGGCTGCCAGGGCAGGTTTGCTGCCCGCGCAAACACCTCTAATATCCAGGTCATATCTTCGCGGTTCGTAGTCTCATCAATGCTCAGTCCAACCTCCCCGTTTTCAAAATACCGGAAGTTCATCTCCCGCTCGATCGACAGCCACTCGATATCTTCCCGTTTTACATTTTTGGGCAGGGAAAAACGGATGGTATCGAAATAATTCCTGTTGCGTTGCCGGTACCCCATCTTTTCAATCTCTTCCGCTAAAAAAGCAGCGATGTTATGAATCCGCCGGGCGATGGTCTGAATACCTTCGGCTCCATGGTAAACGGCAAAAAAACCGGCCATTGTAGCCAGCAGTGCCTGGGCAGTGCAGATATTGGATGTTGCCTTATCGCGTTTGATATGCTGCTCTCTGGTTTGCAAAGCCATGCGCAGGGCCTGGTTGCCATGCACATCGCGGGTAACGCCGATGATGCGACCGGGCATCTGTCGCTTGAACTCCTCCCGGGCAGCAAAGAAAGCGGCATGCGGACCGCCATACCCCATGGGTACGCCAAAGCGCTGGCTGTTGCCAAAGACGATATCGGCGCCCCACCTGCCGGGAGGAACCAGTAACGCCAGGGAGAGCAGATCGGCCGCAACAGCCACCCTGATCCCCCGCGCATGAGCCTGCTCCACAACGTTGGAGCAGTCAACAACCTCCCCGTCGGCGTTGGGATACGGTACGATAACACCGAATGTAGCCTCCGAATAGTCGAAAGCCTCCATGGGTCCAACCCTCAGATCGATGCCATAAGGAGTAGCGCGGGTAGTAAGAACATCCAGGGTCTGAGGCCAGATCTTCTCATCGACCAGCAGTTGGTTGGCACCATCCTTTACCATTTGCCGGGTACGGAGATTGAACATCATAACCATTGCCTCGGCAGCAGCCGTTGCCTCATCCAACAGCGAAGCATTGGCTAACTCCATGGCCGTCAACTCACAAACCATGGTTTGAAAATTAAGCAAAGCCTCGAGGCGCCCTTGCGAGATCTCCGCCTGGTAAGGGGTATATGAGGTGTACCAAACGGGATTCTCCAACACATTGCGGAGGATTACCGCGGGGGTGATGGTATCGTAATAGCCCATACCTATGTAGGTGTTAAACACCTTGTTCCTGGATGCCAGGCTCAGAATCCGCCGATAGTATCGCCGCTCGGTCATCCCCTTGCCAATCTTCAGAGGCTCCTCCATCCGGATACTTTTGGGCACTGCCTGGTCTGTCAGCTCATCCAGCGTAGCAACACCAATGGTTTTCAACATCTCTCTGATCTCCTCTTCGCGGGGACCAATATGACGGTTAACAAATCGATCGTGAGACATCACAGCTAATTTTTATGGTTATATATACGTATTCTTATTATGAATCAGGTATTCTATGAATTCAGACCGGATTCGGGATCAGGCTAAAAAGGGATTGGTCGCCTTTTCATGGCCCAGGGTAGTTTCCGGACCGTGACCACAATAGACCACGGTATCATCCGGCAGGCAAAAAAGGCGGCTTTTAATTCCCTCGATCAGGGTCTCATAGTTGCCGCCTGCCAGGTCGGTCCGTCCGATGCTGCCGCGGAAGAGAACATCACCGGCTATGAGAATTTTCGCTGCCTCGCAATAGAAAACCACATGCCCCGGAGCGTGCCCCGGCACCGGAATCACCTGCAGCGTGGTATTTCCAAACCGCAATAATCCCTCCTCCGGAAACTCGTCATCGGGCATCGGCACCGGCTCCATGTCGAAACCAAACATCATGGCATGGTCCAACGCCTGTTCCACCAAAAAAAAATCGTTCCCGTGCAGGTAGAATGGCAAATCGTATCTCTCCTTTAAGAAACCAACGCCCATCACATGGTCGAAATGACCATGAGTATTAGCAATACAGATCGGTTTTAACCGATTCTCATCCAAATATCTGACAACCCTTTTGCATTCCGCTTCGGAATAAAATCCCGGATCTACCAAAATGCATTCGCCGGTTTCATCCGAAAGCACCAGGCTATTCTCTCCCAAGGGATTCACGGTAAATTTCTCTATTTTTAACATCCGCTAACTGGTTACAACACCTTTTAAGAGGGGTACGAAAGCAAAGCCCCCATGCTTTTCAACGGTAAAACTATTTTCACTCTCCCGAATCACTACGATCATCTCCTGATGTGTTTCGGTGCCCACCGGAATGACCAGCCTTCCGCCAATCCGGAGCTGTTCTTTCAGCAACGGCGGGATGGATGGAGCGCCGGCAGTGACGATGATCTTATCGAACGGTGCAAAGGCCGGCAATCCTTCATAGCCATCGCCAAAAAAACAGGCGGGGAAGTACCCGATCTCACGCAAAAAAGCCTGGGTCTTCTGAAACAGCTCTTTCTGCCGTTCGATGGTGAACACCCTGGCACCCATCTCTGTCAGCACAGCCGCCTGGTACCCCGATCCGGTGCCCACCTCCAGAATTTTATCGTTCTTACATACCTGCAACAACGCACTCTGAAAGGCAACCGTAAACGGTTGAGAGATGGTTTGTCCGGCCCCGATTGGAAATGCCTGATCTTTGTAGGCAAAATTAATAAAAGAGCTCTCCATAAAAAGGTGTCGGGGCACTTTTCCGAGGGCAGCCAGCACTTTTTCATCCCGAATTCCCTTAATTTTTAAGCCATCCACCAGCCGTTTTCTCATTCCCTGATGCCTGGGACTCTCTTTCTCTACCATACAATACTCTGTTTTTCAATGCAGCAATCTTGCCGGTTACTTTTTAAACGTTACGGACAATATTAACATTTTAAGTTGATAAGTTCGCAGCGTATAGAAAGAAAAGTCCCATCCGGAGTTTTATATTTGTGATATGCTGAATCTTGGATTAATAGGAGATATCCCCCCGTTGGAGCACCATGCCAAAAAGGCGATGGAGCACTCCGAAGTATATGTAGCCGGAAAATCGTCGGTCGGCACCCGCACAGAGCCGGAAAACTACCACCTGTCTGTGCCTGAGTTTAACCGTATTGAGCTGATTGAGCGGGCGGATGCCCTGATCATCAACCGGTTTACCCTGCTGCCATTTCAACAGTTGTGCGATATGGTGAAACGCTCAAAACACTTCCTTGCCGTCACCTACCCGGAGCTGACCATCGACGAGTGCACACACCTGGCCAAACTCATTGATGAGGCCCAAACGGTTGTGCAGTTTTCCAATCCGTTCAGTTACCTACCTGCCGTTCGATGGCTAAACAGAAATCTGAAAAAACCGGCATTCATTGAGGTATTCTGCTTCGAAAAAGAGAGTTTCGGAACCAACAAAAAGCTGCAATTGCTCCTCATGTTAGCCGATGTCACCCGGTCAAAACCCAAAAAGATCAGAGCTGTGGCCTATCGATCGGAACCTGCTGGCGGAGATTATACCAACCTGCAATTGGAGTACGACAACGGTCTGGTGGTATCATTCCATACCGGCAAAAATGAGCAGGTTCAGGAATTTAAAATTAAATCGTATGCATTTGATCAGTTTACCGAGATCAATCTGACCAAAGGCTCCAGCCATTGCAACCATCAGACCATCGATCTGTCACCATTTAAAAAAGGCGATGAAACCGATGCTTTTATACAGGCTGTGCTGAAAAAAAATATCAATACTACCGGAATCAATGAGTACCTCCTGGCGCTTCAAACCCTCCGGCAGATTGAATCAAGGCTGGAGGTGTAATCGGCAAAAAGCCGAAAACATTCTCATCATCAACCTAAACACCCAGCCGTCTCTTCAGTGAGGCCACTTCGGCTTCGAGCACACCTCTTTTCTTCAATGCCGCCGAGAGGATCAGTGCCTCTTTTACCGCCTGCTTGTCGTAATCTTCCAGAACAATATAGTAGTTCCGGTTTCCTAAAAACACAGCCTTCAGGTTCCGGTCGGTATGTGCGGCGATAAACGCCATCACCCCGTTGTCTTTTCCATTCCGGTAGCTGACCTTCTCCCATTTGGCATCCATAAAGTCGCTGCGGTGGTTATCAGGGTCGCCGACAGGTATCACCTCTGTTTTCGCATCATCACCACGGTCATACACCCGCAGCGAGGTATGATTCAACCACGCTTCCCCATGGTAGTTACTACTCAGGTAGATATCTCCCCGTTCATCTAAGTAAACACGGATGAAGGAGCGGTCCCACGAACGCTCAAAACTCTGCCTGCGGTGTACATATTGCATATACCGGTCAAATTCACCCTTCTCTTGCAGAAAAGGTTTCTCAAGCAGTTCGATCTGTTGTTTCAGCGAGTCGAGCCGGGCCTCGGTCCGGTGAAGCATATCAAAAAGCAGCTCTCCCGCCAGGTTCTTTGCCGCATTGGCAGCATAAGCTGCTTTTGGATATAACAACGGAATGCTGTCCAGCAATCCGACTGCCGCCAATGAGTCGCCTTCTGCCAACAACTGCTGCGCGCGGGCAGCCATAACCCGGGCCTGCTCCTCCGCTGAAGGTCCGCACGAAAAAAGGCCCATAGCCAAAAGAATGGTGATCAAAAAATAGGATATTCGCATCTTCGCTTGTTTGCAGCAAAATTAAGAAAATTCATTCTCTTTTCAAGAAACTGAAAGATCACTCATACCTGAGCGATTCGATGGGATCGAGTTTTGAGGCTTTCATGGCCGGATAGTAACCCGAAACGATCCCGACAATAAAGCAGATAAACACGCCGGTCAGGATCCAGTGCCAGGGAATCACAAAGGGAGAACTGATGAGTACCGATACCAGATTTCCGATCAGAATACCGGCCACAATACCGACCACACCCCCCATCTGTCCGATCAAAACCGCCTCCGTAAGAAACTGCTGCCGGATGGCCGCAGAGCGCGCTCCGACAGCCTTACGGATGCCGATCTCCCGCGTCCGCTCCGTCACCGAAACCAACATGATATTCATTAATCCAATGGCTGCTCCCAGCAGGGTGATCAATCCGATAATGGTTGCTACCAGGGTTATCATCCGGATATTTTCGAGCAGTATGTTCACCAGGTTATCACTGGTCTCAATATTAAAATCGGTTTCATCGCGAGGTGAAAGCCCCCGGATATTCCGAAACAGCGACTCTGCCTGACCTGTAACCATGGCCATGGTTTCGGGCCGGTCAACTTTAATCTGAATGTTAAAATTCATTCCCGGTTGTGAAAATGCATTCCGCGCATTATTGTTTGGAATAAAACAGAGCATATCATTACTAACCCCCATACCACTCCCCTTGCTTTTTAAAACACCAATCACCTGGTACCTGCCATTTCCGATCTTTACCATCTTAAACAACGGATCCTCCCCGCTTTTAAAAAGCTTTTGAGCCAAAGACCGGCCTAATAATACCACCGGCCGCCCGTTAGTCAACTCAGAATTATTGAAACTACGCCCCCGGTCAATCTCAAATCCGGCTGTCTGTAAATAATTTGAATCGATTCCCCTGACCGTAATATTCGGATGGGTCTTCTCACCGCCATACTGAACCGTCGCACGTCCCGAAACATGAACCGACAACGCCGTTAACGCCGGAAAAATAAACCGGTCCTGAAACTCCTTCGCCTGGTGGTAAGATATATAACTGAAATTCTTCGTCCGGTAACGCTGATTTCCAACCCGAACCTGCATCCCACGGCTGGTAATCATAAACGTGTTCGTCCCCATGTAAGTAAACTCTTTGGTGATGGACCTCTTGATCGAATCAATGGCCGTCAGAATACCGATCAGTGCCGTTATCCCAACCGAAATGATCATTACCGTCAACACCGTCCGGAGCATGTTCACACGCACCGATTGAAAGGCAATCTTAATATTGTCATAGATCAGAGCCGTATAGATATGCATAAATCTCATCCGCTTTGAAATTTAATTTTCGGATATAACCAATCAATAGGTAAATAAAAGGAACCAAATGTTACAACCAGTAATCCATCATCAAAAATCATCCCCCCCTTTTTAGTGAACAGGCGACGGATATGTTCGATAAGTATGCCGGATTAATTATTTTTAACATTTTTTAAACCAGAAGATACTGCCCTGATTTACCCCCGTTCAAAATCCCCTTTCAACATTTAAAATTGTTATGAATCAGATTTTTGATTATCAAATCAGCCACCACAAACTGGATCATCAACCATGCCTTAATCGACTTTCTCTATGATTATTTTAAATTTTATCTTTCATTTTGATGAAAAAGCTCCATAACTTTGAAATCGAAACGACCAGATTTATGATATGCAAGACTGGAAAAGATATCCGCTCACCGGTACCTGTTATCAGGCACGTTTAATTGTACAAATTAGATCAGGTGTTTAATCAGATTCATATTTTTACGTTATGATTTATCATTTCAAGATCATTTCACCCGAATCAAAATCTTTTCACCTTGAGGTGGAAGCCGGAGGTGATCATACCTTTTTTGATCTCCACACCATCATCCAAAAAAGTGCAGGGTATGAATCGCATCAGCTGGCATCATTTTTTCTGCCCGGTCCAAATGGCATGAAGCTAAAGGAGATATCGCTGTTAGACCTGGGCTTTAATGGGGGCGCATTTTACATTATGCATAAAACCAAGCTATCTGACTTAATTAAATCGTTACCGCAACAACTCGTATACACATACGATTTTATTAACGACAGATCATTTTATATTGAATTAACTGGAATTGTTATGGAAAAAAATCTCGAAGAACCGATCGTAACCCTGAAACAGGGTGACGCACCGGTACAGGTTTTGGGAGAGGTCCAAAACCGAAAAGAGCGCGTAAATCTGCAGGAAGAAGAGGTTTTAATGGATTTTGGCATCTTAGACGATTACGCTGAGCTTTTCGGTGAGATGGAGGACTTTTAGTCGATCCTGATTTCAAACTTACATTCATTCAAGACTGTTCCATGACCGGACAGTCTTTTTTTTTTACTTAATTTGCTCCTTCAACGCGTATGAAAAAAAAGCTATTTGTAGTCACCGGCCCCACAGCCATTGGAAAGACGCAGGTTTCGATTGCGTTAGCCCGCCAATTAGGTACAGAGATTGTCTCGGCCGATTCAAGGCAAATTTACCGCGAGTTGTCGATCGGTACTGCTGTGCCTTCGCCCCATGAACTGTCGCAGGTCAGGCACCACTTTATCCACTCGCATTCAATATTTGACACCTATAATGCCAGCCGTTACGAAACGGAAGCTTTGGGTTTACTGGAGAAGCTCTATCAGACATATGATGTGCTGGTACTAACAGGCGGATCGATGCTATACATTGATGCCGTGTGTCAGGGGATCGACCAGATGCCCGATGTAGATCCGGAATTGCGGAAGTCATTGAAAGAACAACTTCAAAATGAAGGTATTGAAAGCCTGCGGATCCAGCTGAAACGGTTAGATCCGGATTACTATCATCAGGTCGACCTGAAAAATCCCGTCCGGATTGTTCATGCCCTGGAGATCTGTTTGATGACCGGACAGCCATACACTTCGTTCCGCTCTAACCCCAACAAGAAGAGGCCTTTCACCATCTTCAAAGTGGGGCTTGACTGTCACCGGGATCAGCTTCATCAGCGCATAAACAACCGGGTTGACCGAATGGTTGAAGCCGGATTGGAAGCTGAAGCCAGACAGTTCTTTCCATACAGGAAACTCAATGCCCTCAACACCGTTGGCTACCGTGAGTTTTTTGATTTTTTCAACGGTGCGATAACCCGCGACAAAGCGATCGAACTGATCAGGCGCAATTCCCGAAGGTATGCCCGCAAGCAACTTACCTGGTTCAGAAACGATCCGGAAGTCAAATGGTTTCAACCACACGAAATAGAAAAAATTGTCAAATACTGCTTTAATCAATCAACATGACACAACCAGGCACCTTTACGATCCGCGTTTACGGAATTGTCATCAACGACAACCGGGAGGTTCTCCTTTCCGATGAATATCAGATGGGAATGAAGATGACGAAATTTCCTGGCGGCGGACTGCAGTTTGGAGAGGGAACCATTGACGGACTTCGGCGCGAGTTCCGGGAGGAGTGCAACGGTCAGGAGATCGAAAACATTCGTCACTTTTACACCACCGACTTTTACCAAAAAGCGCTCTTTTTCGACAATCATCAGCTGATCAGCATCTATTACCTGACCGATCTTCAAAAACCGTTACGGTTCACGATTGCCGGCAAGCCTTTCGCCTTTGAGAACATGGAGAATGGAAGTCAAAGTTTCCGGTGGGTAAAATTAAAAACATTGAAAAGAGATGATTTATCATTCCCGATTGATAAATTTGTGGCAGAGGAACTAAAAAATAGATTTTCATGAAGATAACCATTCTGGGACCGGCACATCCGTACAGGGGGGGCATTGCTGCCCTGAACGAGCGCCTGGCAGAGCAATTAGTGCATGAAGGGCACCAGGTGAATGTTGTATCATTCACCTTGCAATACCCTTCGATCCTGTTTCCGGGGAAGACCCAAATGACTACCGAACCGGCGGAATTCACCTTCCCCATCACGCAAGAGCTCAACTCGGTCAATCCCTTCAGTTGGGTAAAAACCGGAAAGCGAATCCGGGATAATCGACCCGACCTGTTGATTGTCAGGTTCTGGATCCCCTTTCTGGCACCCGCTCTGGGGACTGTTTGCCGCTTGGTTAAAAAAAATAATCACACCCGCATCATTGCCATTTTTGATAATGTCATCCCACATGAAAAGAGGCCGGGAGACCGGATGCTCAGCCGCTATTTTGTGCTGAAAGCCGATGGATTCATTGCCATGTCGAAACGGGTACTGCACGATCTGTCCCTGTTCGACACGAAAAAACCCAGAGCCTACACACCCCACCCCATATACGACCACTACGGCACCATCGAACCCCGGGAGATCGCACTGAAAAAACTGGAACTGGATAACCATTACCGGTATATCCTATTTTTCGGATTTGTACGCGATTATAAAGGACTGGATCTGCTGTTGGAAGCGTTTGCCGACAACTTCTTCAGGGAGAACAACATCAGGTTAATCGTGGCCGGTGAGTTCTACGCTGATGAGGCTGCCTATATGGACCAGATAGAGAGTCTGGGCATCGGTGACCAGATCGTTCTGAAAACCGACTACATCCGCAATTGCGAGGTAGAAAACTACTTTAACGCCTGCGATCTGGTCGCACAACCCTATAAATCGGCCACCCAAAGCGGTGTTACCCAAATCGGATATCACTTTCACAAACCGATGCTGGTAACCGATGTAGGAGGATTGTCGGAAATTATCCCGCATATGATCGCCGGTTATGTGGTTCAACCAAATGCTGCTGCCATCCGGGATGCCCTGATTGACTTTTTCAAACAGGACCGGATGAAGACCTTCACCCAAAATGTCATTGAAGAGAAAAAACGATTCTCATGGGAAAATATGACAAAAACGATCTATCACCTCGATAATGAACTGAAACATGATTGAAAAAAGAGAACAGATCGTTGAATTTGCCCGCCTGTTATCAGAGATGGCAAAAGATGAACAACTGATGCAGACGGTGGATCAGATTGCACAGGCCATGATCACCGTTTACCGTTCCGGACACAAAACGGTATTTTGCGGCAACGGAGGCAGTGCCGCCGAAGCCCAGCACCTCGCCGCGGAGCTCTCCGGTAAATTTAAAATCGATCGGAAACCCATACCAGCCGAGGCCTGTCACGTCAATCCCTCCTTTGTGACAGCCATCTCCAACGACTACGACTTCACCCGCGTTTATGCCCGCTACATCGAGGGATTTTGTAAAAAAGGAGACCTGCTGTTTGGATTGTCAACCTCCGGAACCTCAAAAAATATCATCGAAGCGTTTATAAAAGCCAACGAGATGGGATTGATCACCGTGGCACTTACCGGATCGGGTGGTGGCGTATTAGCCGGACTTGCCAGCCATTGCATCCGGGTGCCCTCCGCTGATGTGCCACGCATCCAGGAGGTCCACCTGATGTTGGGACATCTCATCTGCGAGCAGGTGGAACGCGAACTGTTTGCTACTGAAAATCAAGATTAATCCTGTATTAACAAGATCACTTTTTTGCCCGGAAACAGGTAATAATTGCTGTTTTTTTTAAAACTTTGAGAAAGAATTTCCTGAAGAGAGATAAAAATACATTAATTTAATATAGAGTCACTTGCAGCATTTCAACAAAGCCGAAATACGACAAATCGAAGACCGCTACCAGGATTTCCTGAAGGTTATTCAGGAAAAATTTGATGAGGAGCGGCTGGCCCGGATAGAAAAGGCATTTCGCTTTGCCAATGCTGCACACGATGGCATCAAGAGAAAATCGGGCGAGCCCTATATCATCCATCCCATTGCTGTTGCACGCATCGTCGCCAAGGATATGGGACTGGGAGCAACAACGATATGCGCCGCCATTCTTCACGATGTGGTGGAAGACACGGAGTACTCCATTACCGACATCGAAAACATGTTTGGAGGCAAGGTGGCTCGCATTGTTGACGGGCTGACCAAGCTCTCCGGCGACTTCGACTCACGTCAGGTTCTCACCCTCAAAAAGATGCTCATGACCCTCTCGGATGACGTCCGGGTCATCCTGATCAAAATTGCCGACCGGCTGCATAACATGCAGACCTTAGACTCTATGCCACCCAACAAAAAAATTAAAATTGCCGGTGAGACACTTTTCCTCTATGTCCCGCTGGCCCACCGACTGGGGCTATATGCCATTAAAAGTGAATTAGAAGAGCTCAGCTTCAAGCACAAACACCCCGAAGAGTACAAAAAAATCATCTACATGCTTCATAACCAGGAGGAGAAACGAAACTATCTGGTGAATGAATTTATCCGGCCAATCAAAGAGAAGCTGAAAGAGGAGCAGATTGAAAGCACGGTGACCAACCGCCTGAAATCATCTTACTCCATCTGGCAAAAGATGCAAAAAAAGGGGATCACCTTCAACGAGATATACGACATCCTGGCGGTACGCATTGTTATCAAGCCTAAATTCAATATCTCGGAAAAGCGGCAGTGTTTCGATGTGCTTTCACTGGTAACCGACATCTACAAACCCCGTCCCGACCGGATCCGCGACTGGATCACCATGCCCAAGGCCAATGGCTACGAATCACTGCATGTAACGGTTATGGGGCCACAAGGCAAGTGGGTGGAGGTACAGATCCGTACCGAGCGAATGGATGAAATCGCTGAACATGGATTCGCTGCTCACTACCGGTACAAAGACATCAGCACATTCGAAAATGAACTCGAAACCTGGATTGAACGCATCAGGGAGCATCTCCGGGCACCGGGAGCCGACGCATTTGAGTTTTTTGACGACTTCAAACTCAATCTCTACGCTGCAGAGATCAACCTCTTTACCCCAAAAGGAGATATGGTCTCCCTTCCTCAGGGATCCAGCGTCATCGACTTTGCATACGAAATTCATACCGACCTGGGCAATAAATGCATCGGAGCCAAAATAAATTTCAAACTGGTGCCCATCAGCCACATACTTGAGAACGGTGATCAAATCGAAATCCTCACTTCCGAAAAACAGGTGCCCAAATTAGAGTGGCTGAAGTTTGCAACCACCGCCAAAGCACGCTCCAAAATCAAAGATGCCTTCAAACTGGAAAAACAGAAACACGTCGAAAAAGGCAAAGAGATGGTTGAAGAGGCACTGAAAACGGTTAAAGCACCCATCACTTCCAATAATCTGAAAAAGATCATTGCCCATTTTAACCTGAACAACAAAAACCAACTCTACTCAGAGGTGGGAATGGGATTTTTGGAACTGTCTAACCTGGATGAGATCCTTGGAAAAAAATCACCCAATAAACTGGTCAAATACTGGAACATCACCTTTAGCAAGAAAAAAAAGGAGGAGAATGGTCAACCGGAATCCGATACCGATGCACCCCATCAGAAAATCGATAAAAAGAAACCCTTTATCCTAAAAGAGGCACAGGATAATGTCACCTTCTCAATGGCCAAATGCTGCAATCCCATCCCCGGAGATAAAGTGATCGGGTACCTCTCAACCGACGACCATGTGATCATTCATAAAACAGGATGCCGCGAGGTCGAAAAATTCCTGTCAAGCCATGGCGACCGGATCATCACCGCTGAATGGACCCGGTTTAAAAAGCAGTCATACCTTACCCGGTTGCGTTTAGAGGGATTTGACCGGCTTGGAATCGTCAACGAAGTGACCAACGTAATCTCCAAACAACACAGCATCAATATGCGCTCGGTAAAATTCGACACCCACGAGGGAATCTTCGAAGGCGACCTCTTTCTATACATCCATAATGCCGATGACCTCCACCATCTCATCTCAAAACTGGAAAAGATCAAAGGAATAGAGCTCGTCTCAAGAGATGAAAACCTCAATGATTAATTTTTATTACGTCTGAATAATACCGAAATAATTTCTATTTTTGAGGCTTATTTATAATTGGTTTAAATATGAATAACCAAAAGACGAGAGAGACGGTTCGGAATATGTTTGCCGAATATCTGGAGAAGAACGGGCATCGCAAAACACCTGAGCGGTTTGCTATTTTGGATGAGATCTATTCCCGCGACGGCCATTTCGATGTGGAATCGCTGTATATCTCCATGAAAAACAAGAAATACCGGGTGAGTCGTGCCACGCTATACAACACCATTGATCTCCTCCTGGAGTGCAAACTGGTGGTAAAGCACCAGTTTGGCAAGAACATCGCACAGTTTGAAAAGGCCTTTGCCCGCATGCAACACGACCACCTGATCGACACCCAAAATGGTGATGTAACGGAGTTCTACAATCCACGGATCCGCGAGATCATTGAGGAGGTTTGTCTCAAATACAATTTCAAATTATCACACCACACCCTGTACATTTATGGCCAGGCCATCAAAAAGAGTTAGAACGCCTCATATTATTATTTCATAAAATCATCGGTCTATTCTCAAATAGTTGTCCGACAACAAAAAAATAATTTGTATTTTTAAACGCCTTATTTCATTGCCGTGAAACAATTTCCAACAGAAAATTTTTTCATGGTTTTTTTTGGTGCTGAATAAACCGTTTGTAGTTATTGAATCTCTTGCCAAAAGACAGATAAAAAGAGAAAGAGAGAAGACAAAAAAATAAAAATTGAGACGAATGAAAGCTGATGTACTGTTAGGCCTGCAATGGGGCGATGAAGGGAAAGGGAAAATTGTGGATGTATTAACTCCCGGGTATGATGTCATTGCCAGGTTCCAGGGCGGACCC
The DNA here is from genome assembly GCA_964540165.1 of uncultured Mariniphaga sp. Taxonomy (GTDB): domain Bacteria; phylum Bacteroidota; class Bacteroidia; order Bacteroidales; family Prolixibacteraceae; genus Mariniphaga. The sequence continues at coordinate 43,956 of CAZILU010000002.1, read as the reverse complement.
AATGCAGGTCACACGCTGGAATTCAACAACATAAAGCAGGTTCTGCACACCATCCCGTCTGGCATATTTCGTGAAAACAAGATCAACATCATCGGAAACGGCGTTGTGATCGATCCGGTCACCTTTAAAAAAGAGATTGACGGATTGAAAAAGATCGGGGTTGAGCTGAGTAAGAATCTCTACATATCCAAAAAAGCCCACATTATTTTACCAACCCACCGGATTCTGGATGCTGCTTCGGAGCAGAAAAAGGGAGACACCAAAATCGGCTCCACGTTAAAAGGTATCGGTCCAACTTACAAAGATAAGATTGGCAGGGAGGGATTGCGGGTTGGTGATCTTCTGCTCGATTTTAACAACCGTTACCGGGAGCGGATCGACAATCACAAAAGCCTGCTGAATGAGTATTTTCATTACGATTACGACCAAATCCTGCAGGAGAGTGAAGCGGAGTGGTTTGAAGGCGTGGAAGTATTAAAATCATTTCAGATGGTTGACACCGAACATTTTGTCAACGACCTGCTGAAAAAAGGGAAATCGGTATTGGCAGAGGGAGCCCAGGGAACGCTGCTCGACATCGATTTTGGATCATACCCCTTTGTTACCAGCTCTAATACCATTTGTGCAGGGGCATGCACCGGACTTGGCCTGGCACCACAAAAGATTGGCCGGGTTTACGGGATTTTTAAAGCATACTGTACCCGGGTAGGCATGGGGCCTTTCCCAACCGAGTTGCACGATGAAACCGGCAACAAACTGCGGGATGCCGGCCATGAGTACGGCTCAACCACCGGAAGACCCCGCCGCTGCGGATGGCTCGACCTGGTTGCGTTGCGGTATGCAGTGATGCTCAATGGCGTTACCGAGCTGATCATGATGAAAGCCGATGTATTGGATGATTTCAATACCATCAAAGTGTGTGTTGGGTACGAAATCGATGGCGAGGTGGTGGAGCACTTTCCGTTTGAGATTACCGACAACGTGAAACCGGTTTACGTAGATCTGCCCGGCTGGGAGACCAACCTGACAAAGATCGAAAGCCAGAATGAATTTCCGGAAGAGCTGAATAACTACATCAGCTTTATCGAAGACGAGATCGGAATTCCGGTTACCATCGCCTCGGTAGGCCCTAACCGCACCCAGACGATCTTCCTGGATCAGGATTAATTTCCATACAGCTGCAAGCTCCTGGCCTGACTGGCCATTCGATTCTTAACAGAACTATGACCGGGACCATACGCACGGGCCAGGGATTGCCCGACGTTCCCGCAAGCATAGCTAATTTCCTGAAAGCCATCATTAAGGAATTGTTATATACCATGGCTTCAAGATGTTAAAAATAGTTTAAAACGGCTGCAAAAAAATCATGCGTTTGTAATTATTACTATTTTTACAGTCCGGCTCGTAAACAGAGCATGGATTGAATCTTTGAATATATGACAAAAAAGACGACATACACCATTCCTGCCATGTTGCAGGAGTCTGTAAATAATTTCGCTGAGAACAACTCCCTTATTTTTGTAGGGGAGAAAAACTATACATACCGTCAATTGGGAGACGATGTATCCCGGTTAGCGACTCTGCTTCGGGAGCAAGGCGTTCGGCGCGGCGATAAAGTAGCTATATTAAGCACCAACATGCCCAACTGGGGTGTTGCTTTCTTTTCGATATTTTGGGCCGGAGGCATCGCTGTTCCCATATTGCCCGACTTTCATCCCAATGAGATTAAAACCATCCTGGAGCATTCGGAAGCCCGGGTGATGTTCATCTCGGAAGGATTATACAACAAGCTCACGCCGGAGATCACCGCCTTGTTGGATCAGATCATTTTAATCGATCATTTTGCACTCGTCCCTCCGGGGACTCCGGCCGAAGACCTCAGCCGGCTGGAGAGCCAGATGAACCGTTTAAAACCGACCATCCACCCCGAAAAAGCTGAAGAGGAGGATCTGGCTTCGATCATCTACACATCGGGAACCACCGGCAGCTCCAAAGGGGTGATGCTCACCCATAAGAACCTCACCTGGACGGCTGAGAAGTGTTACACGCTGCAGGATATTCTTCCAACCGACCGGTTCCTGTCGGTTTTGCCTCTGTCGCACACCTTTGAAAATACCATCAGCTTTCTGCTGCCCATACGGTATGGCGCTTCGGTGCACTATCTTCGCAAACCGCCGGTAGCATCGGTGCTGTTACCCGCGCTAAAAACAGTGAAGCCCACCATTATGCTGGTCGTTCCGCTGATTATTGAGAAGATATTCAGAGCGAAAATATACCCCAAGTTTCAGAAAAGTCCCGTCACACGGGCGCTATATGCTTTCGCTCCCACACGCAGGCTTCTGAACCGCATCGCAGCCAAGAAATTATACGAAACCTTCGGTGGATCGTTGCGGTTTTTTGGTATTGGTGGCGCTAAACTTGACCCGACCGTGGAACGCTTCCTGAAAGAGGGCAAATTTCCTTATGCCATTGGCTACGGCTTGACCGAAACTTCGCCGCTATTAGCGGGAGCTGTTGGCAAAAATGTACGGATCGGTTCAACCGGTATGGCCATGGAAGGGGTTAAACTCCGCCTGGGAGATGCCGATCTGAAAACCGGTGAAGGCGAAATTCAGGTCATGGGCCCCAATGTGATGAAGGGGTACTACAAAGCGCCGGAGCTAACCCGCGGGGTGTTTACCGAAGATGGCTGGTTCAGAACCGGCGACAAAGGTTGGTTCGATAAAGATAACTTCCTTTACATCAAAGGGAGAATAAAGACGATGATCGTAGGAGCCAGCGGTGAAAATATCTATCCCGAAGAGATTGAATCGGTGATCAACAAAATGCGCTTCGTACTTGAATCGCTGGTAGTTGAAAAGAAAGGAAAGCTGGTAGCCATGGTGCACCTGAATATGGAGGAGATTGAAGAGCATTTCAAATCGCTGAAGGCAGGAGCCCATCAGTATATCAACGATAAAACCGATGACATACTGAAAGAGATCCATCAGAAAGTAAATGCCGAGCTGAACAAATTCTCCCGGTTGCAGGCCATTATCTTCCAGCCAACACCGTTCGAAAAAACACCCACCAAAAAGATCAAACGCTTCTTGTACACCTGATTGTCAAAGAAATAAACACAGATTACTGATTAAAACAAAAAAAGAGTTACTCTCGTAACTCTCTTTTTTTGCTGTGGTGCCACCTGGAATTGAACCAGGGACACACGGATTTTCAGTCCGTTGCTCTACCAACTGAGCTATGGCACCCTCTGTATCGATCCTGCTTTTACTCTTTGTAAGCCTTGCAGCAAAGCATCCCGTTTTGGGTGATGCAAAAGTACACTTTTTTTTTATTTCACAAAGAAAAAATGAATCATTTATCACACTTTTACACCGCTGAAACATTCGGTTCAGATACTCCTGGCGGAGGAGATCCATCAGATGTGATAATGAAGCGGGTGATCCGATGGCTATGCAGCTAATTTTTATAATTTTGCAGGCTTATCGATTATTCAATGGTTGAAACAAATTTTTTAACACATATTTTATCCAATGGGATCAGGCTCATCCACAAACCCACCGATTCACCGGTGGGCCACCTGGGAATTCTCATCAACACCGGATCGCGCGATGAGCAGCCGGAGGAGCATGGGTTAGCCCACTTCATTGAGCACTCCGTATTTAAGGGAACCAAAAACCGGCGGGCATTTCATGTCCTGAGCCGCATCGAAGATGTCGGCGGGGAGCTAAACGCATACACCACAAAGGAGGAGACAACCCTGTACTGCACCTTTCTGACGGAGTTCTATGAGCGCACATCAGAGCTGCTTAGCGATATTCTTTTTAACAGCACCTATCCGGAAAAAGAGCTAAAACGGGAGAAAGAGGTGGTATTGGAGGAGATCAACTCATACAAAGACTCCCCTTCGGAACTGATCTTCGACGAATTTGAAGAGCTGGTATTCAACGACCACCCGATCGCCAGAAACATTTTGGGTACCCCTTCAAACCTGAACGCATTTAACCGGGAGTCGATCCTGCGTTTTGTTGAAAACAACTACCACACCGACCAGATGATCATATCCTCGGTAGGGAAAATTGAATTCCCTCAACTGGTAAAAATGATCGAAAAGCACTTCGGTCAGGCGGAGTCGAGATTACGGCTCAACGGCAGGCAACGTTTTGAAACCTATGCTCCCCAAAACCGGACGGTTAAAAAAAACACGTTTCAGTCGCACTGCATGTTGGGAAATATAGCCTACGACGTGCATCATCCGCGCCGGATTGCCATGGTTCTGCTTAACAATATCGTTGGGGGCCAGGCGATGAATTCACGGCTGAATATGGCCCTTCGCGAACGGAAAGGAATGGCTTACAACATTGAGTCGGGCTACACTTCCTATACCGATACCGGCCTGTTCAGCGTCTATTTCGGAACCGACCATGAAAATCTGGAGAAGGCAACCGATCTGGTCTTGAAAGAGTTTAAGCTGCTGCGTGAGAAGAGACTGGGCGTAATGCAGTTCAGTAAAGCACAAAAACAGTTGATGGGCCAGATCGCCATCTCAACCGAAAACCACGAAGATCTGATGCTCACCATCGGTAAAAGTTACATGCTTTTTGACCGGGTAGACACAGTCCGTACCATCTTCAAAAAGATTGAGGCGATAACCCCCGAAGATCTGCTGGTGGTTGCCAATGAAATCTTAGACGACAACCGGATGAGCCGGCTGGTGTACCGGTGACCAAAGAGCAATGCGCAGGCGGGAAGATCGTATTCGGAAAGCGAACAAACCAGGCGTACTCCTCTTCACTTCCCAAAGGTACATCAACGAAGTAAAGAGTCGTAAATGTAAAAATGACAAACAATGACACGAAAGCGGGATATCGAACGGTACATTATTGAACACATCGATCCGGAGGAGGATCTTTTACAGCAGTTAGACCGGGAGACCCATCTGAATGTATTCGGCGGACAGATGATCTCCGGGCATATCCAGGGGCACCTGTTAGCCATGCTCTCACAGATGATCATGCCGAAGCGGATTTTGGAACTGGGTACCTTCACCGGGTATTCCGCCATCTGCCTGGCCAGAGGACTGCAACCGGGTGGGAAGCTGATCACCATTGAGAGGAACGATGAACTGGCGTTGATTTCAAACCGCTACTTCCGGCTTGCCGGACTACAGGATGCGATTATTCCGCTTACCGGCAGGGCATTGGAGGTGATCCCAACGTTGGATGAGACGTTTGATCTGGTCTTTATCGATGCCGATAAACGGGAGTACAGCGCCTGCTACCATCTGATTTTTGACAAGGTGCGCCCCGGAGGGTACATCCTGGCCGACAATACGCTGTGGGGAGGGAAGGTGATCACATCACCGCCTGACAACGATGAACAGACCAGGGGAATAGTGGCGTTCAACAGCCTGATCAGGGCCGATACCCGGGTAGAAAAAATAATTCTTCCGTTTAGGGATGGCCTCACCATCATTCGTAAGAGATAAAAAAAAGCTGCCGGAATCCGGCAGCTTTTTTTTTCTTATTCAGAAGGACTACTGGTTCTGAGCAGCCTTGATTCCTTCGGTAATGGTGTAATACTTAACAATCATGTTGGGAACTTCCCAGTCGGGCATGCGCCCTAAGGTCAAGTACTGCAGGTATTTTTCGGTAACCTGTCCAAAGTGTGCTTCATGGCCTACCTTATAAGCATCGGGAATATCCACTCTCCACACCTTCGCATCAACCTTAGTAAGCCCCAGTCCCGGGTACATCACATTCAGATCCTGTTTGATGGCTTTGTCAAGTCCGCCGGCAAATGTCTCCAGTCCCTCATCAGACAATGCCTCTACATAGAGAATTGGCTTGTAACCTTCGACTTCCCCTTGCTTGATAATCAGGTTCGCCTGTGAACCACGCATAATGGAGTAGTGGGTATCACCGGTTCCTTCAGGTGCTTCGAAGTTCCAGATCACCGAAACTTTAGCATGAACGCCCTTCAGTTTATAATTGATCTCCCCGTTGCTATAAACCTTCAGCACATCCCCATCCAGATCTTTCTTCAGATAATCAGGATAGCTGTCTAACTGGGTTACCTTTTTAAACAGTTCGGGAGTAAGATCCGTGGCCCATCGGCTGGCTGATACAATCTCCACATCCTCCTTTTTCAGCGTCACTTCAGGAAACGCCTCCCACTGAATCATATCGATCAGGTTCGTTGTAACGTCGGCGATTCCCTCGCCCTGTTGCTTCACATCGAAAAACCAGGCCGGTCTTTTCAGCGGATTTCCCGAAACATACTTAAAGAAATGGTGAATACTCTCCTTGGTAACGGCCGGTTCTTCGGCGGTTCCGTTTTGCAGGGTTCCAAAAACTTCAGGAATTTTTGACAACTCCCGTTGCAGAATGGTGGTAATCTCATAACGCTCGGTCATGATGTCGTAAAGCAACACACCGTTCTGATCGGCCAGCGTAAAGGCCTCTTCCAGTTTTTGAAACTGTTCGGGAGCAATAATTAAAGGTTTATCGGCCAATACATTTACCCCCGCCTTTACCGCCTCAAGAATATAATCGATTTTTTTGGCATTATTCCCTGCGGTAATCATCACGTTTCCGGGTTTTTCCGAAATCATCTTTTGAAGGAAGTCCGGCCCCTTGTAGAGGACTGTTTCCCAAGAAGTAGGGCTCTCCGCACGACTGTTATAACTTCCCACCAGATTGAGATGTCCTTCAACATCGGGACCATCGGGTGCATAGACATACACCGTTGGATCAACCTGCTCATACATCGATTTCTGAACCAGAGCGGCATGAAAATGGCCCGGATCGATGGTCATCAGTTTCACTTCTCCTTTAGCTCCTGTAAACATACTTTTGGTCTCTTGAGTTTCAGCTTTCTTGCCACTGCCGGTACATGCCGACAACAACGTTGTAAAAGCCAGTGAATAAACAAATATTCGCTTCATTATCATAAAAATTTATAGATTTCCCGTAAAACAGGCAAAATTATAATTTTTATCCGTTTTTAACCTATTGCATCGTACATTTTTCGGACTTCACGAGCCTTGTCAGCGAACTTTTTAAACCACGCGCATAAGCAGACAGGCACCAATCGGTGCCTGTCATTGAAGTCAGATTTTACTACAGTTTTACGTAATTGGTACCGTAGGGATAGCGCTGTGGACGGCTCAGCATAGCATTCGCCAGATCATTATCGATAAAACGTTCCCGTTTCGGATCCCATCTCAAGCGGCCGGGAATTTTCATGGCAATATGGCTGATCAGGCAAACGGAACAGGCACGGTGACCAATTTCGACCGGTGAGATCGGCTGTTTTCGCGACTGGATACAATCGAGCCAGTTTCCATGTTGCTCTTCGCTTACATAAAGATTGATCTCGTTCTCTCCGATTTTTGAATTTAAAATCTCCTTACTGCTGGCATCAAGAGCTTTGGTACTTCCTTCCGGTATCGGATCACTTTCGGTTGCCCGATAGGCACCGCGGGTGACAAAGATCCAGCCATCGGTTCCCTCGTAGCGGATGCCGTTGGGAAAACCACCGCTGGTTAATACGGTGATGCCGCTTTCATACTCATGCTTCACCATGAAATCGCCATGCACATTCCAGCTTCCCGATTTGGGAAATTCGGCAATCGCCTCCACGGAGATGGGACCGGTATGTTCGGTATCCATACCCCAGGCAGCAGAGTCGTAATGGTGCTGTCCCCACCCGGTGATCATTCCTGCTCCGTAGTTTTCGTGGCGCAACCATCCCGGCCGGCCATACCCGTTTTGCGGGTGAACCAGGTTTTCGGTGTAGGGAACGTCGGGTGTTGGCCCTAACCACATCTTAAAATCCAGATTATCTGGCACCGGCATTTCGGAGAAATCGGGGCCCGACGGATCGCCCGGCAAACCAATCTTCACAGTGTGCAGTTTGCCAATCCGGCCATTGCGCACCAGTTCAGCAGCCCGGCGAAACTGAGCAGAAGAGCGTTGCTGTGTGCCCACCTGAAGGATCACTCCCGTTTTATGAACCGTATCACTCATCATCCGCCCCTCGGTAACGGTGAGTGAGTTAGGCTTCTGCATATAGATATCCTTTCCGGCTAACGCTGCCTCCATGGCCGGTTGGGCATGCCAGTGGTCGGGTGTGCTGATTACCACCGCATCGATATCCTTATTCAAAAGCATCTCCTTATAGTCGCTGTACATCCGGACATCAGCAGCGCTGCCCTTCTTTTTATAGTACTCCTCCACCAGCCGCTTGCCGTCTTCCATCCGCTTGCTGTCCAAATCGGAAACCGCTACATACCGGGCTATATCGTATCTCAAAACTCCGGGCATGTCATGTCCCCGGGCAATTCGTCCACAGCCAATCTGGCCGATGTTGATCTTGTTACTGGGCGCACTCTTCCCGAAAACCGTTGAGGGAACAATGACAGGAACCACGATGGCTCCGGCAGCTGTTGCGGCTGCTTTCCTGATAAAATTTCTTCTTTCCATAATTACTCTATTCTGATTTATATTTTTCAAATTCTCCGGCAATGTTGGCCTCTGCATGCGTACCCGAATGGACCAGAACCCGGTAGCGTAACTTCAGAACATCGCCCTTTTTCAGTTGGATATTCTTCTCATTTTCGGGCCAGTACATGGGTGTTGGGGAGAAAAAACCATAATCGCGGGTAAACCATGGTGCCGGAAACCACTCATTGGAAGGGTGCTGCAGAATTGCTAATCCTTCGGTTTTACCCATTCGTTGACCGTAGTAATCCATCCAGGCCGATCGTTTACCGAAGGTCTCCTTCTCTCCGGTTTCGCCCTCCGCATTGATCATCGTCCCGCCATTGGTAACAGCCAGATCGGGATCTACCCGGCCGCTGAAGAGCGAATGGTTGGTTTTATCGATGGTCACATCCATCAACATCTCCATCTCTATGTCAAAATCGATCTGGTACCGGTCGGGAGCAGGAACAGACACCGTAATGATCCGCTTATCCCTGACGGGGGAGTCAGCTCCGGGCCTGGACCAGATGCACTCATTCGCGATAACCGCCCGGGCTCCTCCCGACTCAATAATATCGGCCCGCACCGGGATAATCCGTCCCCGCTCCAATCCCTCCTGCCAGTAGTTACCACCATTAACCTTATCACAGCCGAAAAAAAGCGAGCTGTGATGCGGATAATTGGCATTGCGGTATGAGGTAACCGACGCTTTGGAGGGTCCGTTTACAGGAAAAAAGAAGGGGTACTTCTCATGCTCAGAGAGGATATAACTGGTAAACAGATTGCCATTCACCAGAAAATTGATCTTGTCACCTACCCGCTCGGCAGTCACTTTCGGTTGGGCCGTTAAGTTTCCAAAGCTGCCAAGCGCAATAATTAAGATTGAAATGTACTTTATCATTCGAAAAAGATTTAATTTATAAATTGAGTTTCTTTACTTACAGGTCATCTGAGGCGCATTCGCAAAACTTCTCCAGTGCTTTTCTGCCGTTTCGGCATCCATCTTTCCATCAAATACGATCATCCGGTATTTTAACGTGTACTCTTTCCCGGGCATGAGTTTCCAGGCTTCGTGGCGAATCGGACAGAATTCGAAGAAGAGGTCACCTCTGCCACCGGCGGCATTGAGGGGCCATACGCGCATGGGTTCGGGGTGCATACGGTTTGACGGGTGGCTGAGAAAGAGGATTCCGGAGCGTCCCTCTTTGGTATCCGACTCGCCCTCTACCAGGCACCACCGGGCCATAGAGCCATCGGCTTCCGCGCGTGCTTTTCCCTCGGAGGTGAGCACCGAGCAGTTATCCTTATGCCACTTCTCCGTCGCTCTGAACCCGATACCTCCGCCATACCGGTAGGCATCGAGCAGAATCCCCTTCTCCAGCGAAGTATTCAGCGTGGTGGTATAATCGATGATCCGGATCTTCTCATCGGCCTGCCAGGCCCGTACATCCAGCTGTTCATTCATGGCGGTCTGATCTTTTCCCCTGGCTCCAAAATCAACATGTCGCTGAATGACCTTAAATCCGGCAAACAGAGGCCCAGCCGTTTCAGAGACAAATCCGCCAAATTCTACCGTTCCCATACCTCTTGCCAGGTTCCAGAAGTCCACCTCACGATCGTCGATATGTGTTTTGGTCCAGGGCCCCCAGATGCCAAAATGGTGGTAATGGTCGGGTGGCTGAATGCGGGTCAGCACCTCTCCGCCCGGCGACCAAAGCGGATGTATGAAGCCTGACTTCTGATAGAGCGGATTCACTTTTTCCGGAGGATAGACGGTGGCAAACTGATAATTCAGTAAGGGTTGTTCGCCATCAATAAGCTGAAGATACTGTGCGGCTTTCTTAATCCCGAGGCGTGATTTGGAGGCATCACCTTCCGGGTTTTCCTGCATTCGCAGTACATATTCTCTTCTTGTTTCCCCTGATTGTGTCCCCTGCAATACAAACCAGAGCTTCGCAGAGTGCCCCGGCTCCAGTTGACTTGGGACAGGAACCTCTCCGCCTCCGGTCACTTCGAAAAGAACCAGCGCTCCCTCATCCGAATTGTAGTTGATCCCGTCGAGGCTGACTGAAACCGGAGCATCGATCCTGTTTTGATCAACCAAACAGGAGAAACGCAGGATCTCCTTCCCCGAAAGGGGGAATACAAAGAAAATCATCAGGATAAAAATAATTCTATGCATTATATCTCATTTAAATAGTTTATTAAAAGTAATAGGTATCAACAGATCTCGTCGATGGTCTCTTTAAAAGCCCGGATATTCTCGGTAGTAACACCGGGGGGCATTCCCCCGCCGCACGACCATATAACCCGGTTCTTATCACCAAACTCCGTTACCATCCGCCGGGTCTCCTCCCTTACTTCCTGAGGCGTAGCCGCTGCCAGCACATCACGTGGAGGCAGGTTCCCGATGAGGGCAACCTCCGGCCCTGCCAGGGCACGGATCTCCTTCATGGAGTGTTCAAAACTAAAGTTAAACAGATCCACTCCCATCTCTTTCAGATAGGGCGATGATATCAGCCCGGGTGCATCGTTATGAAAAAAGTTCAGCTGAGAGTCGAAGGCCTGAAAGATCCGTTTGATGTATGGAACTGCGTAGGCCCGGCACTCTTCATCCCCCACAAAACCCACGATATCGTCTAACACCAGAATCCCCTCAATGGAGGGAAACATCTCCTTTTGCCACTGCAGCCAGTCGATCGAAAAACGGGTAATGGTCTCCAGCAGCTTATGGCTCATTTCGGGATCCATCATAAAACCCATCATAAGCTCCGTCGTTCCCAGAAGAAATGAGGCAATATTGAGCGGCCCGCGGGCAACGGCAAATTTTATCTCATGACCCATCGACTCCATCGGCTGCCGGTAATTGGCTAATCGCTGAACAATGAATGGCAGCAACCCATCCGTCTTGGGATTGGGAATCTTCAGGGAGGCTGCTTCCGATATGTCGGTCATAATTCGCTCGGCATGCGGCAGATTGTATTCGCTCCAGATCATCCGGGCGCCAAAAGCCGACGGCTCGGAACACATGCCAAACTCCGACCAGAATCCCGGCAGAAAGGTGATGTCGGGAAAGACCTCAACAGCCTTCCGGTTGGTCTGAAACCAGATCTCCTCCGATGCGAAGTATTGGAGCGTGGTCACTCCGGCCCAGCCGGGCAGCCATGGACTGTCAATAATAAAGCCTGTAACCGGCTGTTCAGGTCTCTTGCCGCGCACGGTGTCCAAAAGATTTTGCCACTGATTCCCTGTCATTAATTTATTGTTTTTAGAATTTCAAAATTATAAAATCCGGCCAATTCAACTCAATACTATTTTTGCAATACATGGTAGAAACTTTGCAATATTACACAGGAAAATAAATTATTTTATAATCTTTACAAAAAAAAGGGATAACTACGTTAGAAAAAATTGAGAGGAGATTCCAATGAAAGTGATGCAGGAGCAGATCGATTTTCCATTGCATACCGCGGTAAAGGTAAAATGGCGCAAGATGCCCTTTTTCACCTACCCCTGGCATTTCCACCGGGAGATTGAGATTCTCTACATTATGGAAGGGAGTGGTAACAGCTTTGTTGCCGATCATATTGAGGCATTTGGTCCCGGCGACCTGACGATGATGGGGAGCAATCTGCCCCACTTCTGGCGCAGTGATCCAAAATACCATACCAATAGTGCTTTCGGAAAAATGCACTATATCGTCATTCAGTTTCCGGGCGATCTTTTCAACGACTCTCTTTTCCAATATCCTGAATTTCATATACTTCAAGAGTTATTTCTACGATCATCCCAGGGCATTCGTTTTTTTAAGCCCTTTGCCCGGAAGGTGCATAACCAAATCATACGAATGGCAAAAAGCTCCGGTTTTGAACGGATTGTCAGGCTGCTGCAGCTTCTGCACGAACTGGCACAGACAGATCAGTACCGGCTGTTAGCCGGTGAGCTCTATCAGAAAAACCAGGAGCACTTAGCCGATGTTCGGTTGACAAAGGTTCTGCACTATTTGACCACCAACTACCAACGGCGGATTGACCTGGAGACGGTATCGGAGATTGCTCACCTCCACCCCTCGGCTTTTTGTCGCTATTTCAGGGAAAAAACCGGCAAAACATTATCCGCTTACCTGAACGATATGCGGATCAGTTATGCCTGCAAATTGATCTTAGAGGGACAGCTGAATGTATCGCAAATCTGTTTTGAATGTGGATTTAACAACATATCAAATTTCAACCGGGCCTTTAAAAAATACACCGGATTAACACCCACGGACTATTTCCGTCACTTCCACACACCGGGCACCAAACGAACGAACCATCTTTCGGTAAAGCATTTTTCATAAGTCTGTTATAGCATAATGATTCGTCTATTCTGAAACGGACCGGCCGTATTGCCACCGAAGGCCGGCCCTCTGAACACTCCGGAACCGGTAACCCGGCAGAAGCTATTTCGTTGCAAAATCAATGATTACCCGGTGGTTGCCGGAAACGCTATACGTATGATCGCCCAGGATATCCACACTGGCAGAGCTCATGTCATCGGTTGCCGTAACAGACAGCCCCTCGTAGGCAATCACCTTCCCCTCCCCAAGGTAGAGACGTTCCGGTTTCCCCTCCCGATCCAGGTCAATAACGCCGAAGTGCCCGGAAAAACGGATTTTTTCATTTTGGATGGTCGTTTCACAGCTGTTTCCCTGAAGGATGATCTGCTGTGAACCATCGCGATTAACCACACGCAGCGCGGTATTTTTATCGTTGCACAGACCCTCCACTTTTTCGACCGATACCACACTGCTTCCCTGTTCGGCGGCATACGGTTCATAAAGAACGATGAATGGCTGACTCCAGGCCTCTTGTTCGGCCCGAATGGTAAAGAGTGGCAAGGGCCTGCGGCTGTAGCGGCGACCGGCCGTTTTTGCAGGCAGTGAGTTCGCCTTATAATAGGTTCTTTCTGAAGATCCCGGGATCAATGTCTGCACATACTTTTCACTGTCAGAACCTTTTATCGTAAACAATCCCTGAAGGCTTTCGTTGTGGTTATCCAGCTTCTCCACATCGGAGAAGAAACGGAATCCGGGGTGATCCTCTCCGGTAAGCGGATAAGCGGCCGGCTTCATCGGGATCATTTCGCCCCCGGCATCGTAAAATGCAAAGTCATCGCCTATGTTATGGTACACATAGTCGTTTGACACGGGGTTGTCGGAGCGGTAGATATCGATGTAGTAGCCTGTGGTATCGGAAGTTCGGATGATGGCCAGTGTTCGCAGCTGGTTGGTGTTGGTGGAGGGATCTAAGTACCGGGTATCGGAAAAAGAGTACCAGGGCGACAGCGCCTCCCGGTCGGGCATAGGCTCCATAGCGGCCAGCTCAACAGCGCCGATGTTCTTCCTTCCGGCGCCTCCGCTGAAGGGAACCGAGCCGGAGGCGCCGGCAGCCACGACGGTGTTGTGGGCGGCCCACTGGCTGTAATAGTTCTGATGCAGCGGATGCTCATAGTTGGGTCCGGTACCGGCATCGATCCCCACGACCTCTCCGCAGCCGTACAGCTCCATCGCCATTCCGTTGCAGTGGTTATGATTGTAAGAAGCACCCTGCACAGCAACCATCAGTCCGGTTTGCCGGTCCATCCCGTTTCGCTGCAGGTAGAGCCTGGCGAAATCTAAGTAGCCGGTCCGGGGCCATTGATAGGTAACCCGCTCTGTGGCCGGAAAATCGGGCAGGAAGGTCAGCATTCCGAAGAGTCCCGAGCGGCTGCGGTTGTACCGGCCGTTCTCCATCAACACATGCATCGCCGACATCATCTCCGGAAGCTCCGGACGGTCGTTCGCCGCAGCAATCACCAGCCCCATCTCCAGCGACTCCGCATCCTGCGATGCCCTTCCGGTATCGCCGAATGCCGAAACCGTCAGATTGGGAAACGAGTACTTGATGAGTGCATAGGTAGCCTGGAAAAGCTCCGGAAAACGATTGTATATGTTGTATCCGTTCTTCTCCAGCGCCAACGTGGCTTTTACCAGGTTCGACACGGGGAAGTTATGATACCCTCCCGGCTCCCGCCAGTGTCCGTCGTGCGTGAGATGGTGATCAACCGTAGTGGCCAGGCTCAGATGGCCGCACGACCCGTTGATAGTATCCCGGTTAATCACAAACTGCAGGTAGTAATCGCGTTTCTCCTGATCATCGAGGCTCAGAGCCGCATAGACCAGCGTGGAAGTGACCGCCGCATACCAGTTGTTGTTCCAGAAACCACGAAAGGTGAGTGTAGAGGCAAATTTCTCAAAGACATTCTGATAGTAACTCAGTACGTACCCCTCCTTCTCCAGAAAAGGCCGAACAAAATCGTAGGCCAGGATCAGGCTTTGGTAGCTGTTGTCGCCCAGCGTCTGGATGTCCAGAAAGCCGGTACGGCAAGCCCCCACGATCGGCTCCTGGTATGAGGCGCCATGGGCCCACTGATCGAGGATATCGGCCGCAAACCGGGCGTACTTCTCATCGCCATGCAGCCAGTAGATGACGGCTGCCTGAAGGGCCAGCTGGTTGATGCGTCCGTTAATGTCAGAGATAAAACTTTGCGGATCGATGTAGTCCTTCTCATTGGTTTCGGGATTCAACGCCCAGATATAGCGTGCCGTATCGTAGGGAATCACCTCTTCGAGCGATGGACAGCGATAACCGGCGCCACTGGCGGTGAGAGGGCTCCTTTTATGCGACGACACCCGGACCGTCGGTACCGGGGCATCGCCGGAGTAACTGACCAGATAGTGGCCATCGCCATTGTCGTAAGCATGCGTGTATCTTTTCCCCTCGACGCGGTTCATCAGGTAACGGCTTAGAATCCACTCCGGATCATCGGCATGCCGGCGAACATAAGGATCAACCCGTTCGAACATCTCCCGGTAGATCGTTTCAGCCCAGGGGTGCTTCTCAATTTTCTGAAGAACAGCCTCCTTATCATCGTTTGTCACCAGCAGCCGGGGATAACCATTCCCGGCATGCATAAACTGAAAAGAGAAGAGCAGCAGTATCGTTGCAAAGGCTAACTTTTTCATGATGACTATTTTGTTCGGATTAATTATTCTTAATAAAATACATTAGGTTTATAAATTCTATATCAGCCCGGTGGAACTCACAAATTTTTCTATGATCACAGAAGCTGCTTCAAAAGTAGAAAAAATCCCTTCCGGCACAAGTATCCCGGTAAAAAAGTGCCCAAAACCGGATCCACTTCCATATTACCTGAAAATTTCCTAAATTGCGCTTTTACCAGCCATGTATTCACGTTAAACAGACGAAATGCCTCTTCATATTCCACCGGTCAGCCGGCGCAAGTTTCTGACAACCTCTTTATTAGCGACTTCGGGGTGCCTTTTTGGATTTGGAAGTGCGCGTTCAGACGATATGGGTACGCCCGTTGATCCTGACTATTTCGTGCTGATTGCCGACACCCACATCGATCAGAGCCTCAGTTACACCCGGGAGGGAGAGAACGTAGCCGACAACCTGCTGCTGATCGTACAGCGGATCATGACCAACAGCGATCGCCTGCCCGCCGGTGTCATCATCAACGGTGATGCTGCCAACCGCGATGGGAACCCGCTGGAGTATGCCAATCTGAAAACGATCCTGGCTCCGCTCTCCGAGGCAGCCATTCCGGTTTACATCACCCTGGGAAATCACGATCGCCGCGACACCTTTTATGCTGCTTTCCCCGAGCTGAGACTGGAAAAATCCGGAGTCAACGGCCAACAAGTTGGTATTGTAGAGACCCCCAATTGCTATCTCTTTCTGTTAGACACCCTGGAGAGTGTCAATAAAACCACCGGGGTTTTGGGAACCATACAGCGGGAATGGCTGAATGAGAAGCTGAATGACGTCACCGATAAGCCGGTCATCCTCCTGGGTCACCACTACCCCTGGCCGAATATCCAGGATGGAACGATCCGGGGGCTTCGCGATTATGAGCCGTTCCTGGAGATCTGCCATGCCCACAGGCAGGTGAAAGCCTACCTGTTCGGTCACTCCCACCGCTGGGATCTTCGGAAAGATCAGGATCTGCACCTGGTGAACCAGCCCACCTCGGCAGGAACCACCGCCAGTCAGCCTACAGCCTATCTTCATGCCTGGTTTGGTGCCAACGACCTTCGGCTGGAGCTCGACTGCATCGACCGGACGGCTCCGGGCAATGCGAAATGGCAGGGTGTCACCAAAACACTCACCTACCGGCCGGGCGGTACCTTATCGCTCGATGACCGGACGGATCGCAGCAAAGGGATACTGCGGCTCCGCAACGCTCCCAATCCGTTTCACACCACGACAACCATCAGCTACGAGCTGCTCCGGGCGGGAGAAGTCACCCTGCTGATTTACGCCTCCGACGGACGGTTGATAAAAAATATCGCCGACAGCCACTGGCAACAGGAAGGCCTACACCAGGCACCGTTCGATGCCACCAGCCTGCCGGCCGGGAACTACCTCTGCCGGCTGAGTGTAAACGGAGCCCTGGAAACCGCCAAGCTGGTGATGGTTAAAAGGTAAGATCTCCTTCAGATCTGCATAATCGCTTTAAGGTACCCCATGGCATAGGCCATGCCGGCATGCCACGGAGCATCGCAGCTCATCTGCGGGGTGTGGTCGGGAATCAGCACCCCCTGGTAGTTGTTCTTTTTCAGGATCTGCACGATCCGCACCATATCGATATCGCCCTCATCAATAAACACTTCATGATAGTGAGGCACCTTCCCCACCACGTTGCGGCAGTGGATGTAAGCCACTTTATCCTGCTGCGTATAGCGGTCGGTCGCCTCATAGATATCCCCATCGGTCATCTCCGCGAGGGTTCCCAAGCAGAACTCCAGGGCGTTGGCCTGGCCGGGCTTCATATCGATCAGCTTCTGGTAGAGGTGCGGCTGGTAAACCAGTCGCGGCGTATTTCGCACCCGGGGCATCGGCGGATCGTCGGGGTGAGCTGCCAGTCGCACCCCCGCTGCTTCGGCCACGGGCACCAGGGCATCGAGGAAATAGTGCAGTCGCGACCAGAGCTCATCGTGGCTGATCTCCGGCATCACCCCTTCAGGGGCCAGCGGATCATAGACCATATTCCAGACCATACCCTTAGGAACCGGCGTTTCATCGGTCCCGTCCATACCCACGCTAATGGCGCCACCTCGGGCAAACGGACCGGTGATACGACTGGCCACCCCCGCCAGGGAGAAGTTATAGCCAAACACCGGAATACCGGCGGCCCCGACGATGCGGATCTGCTCCTTCAGCAGCTCTAACTGCTCATCGCGGCGAGGACCCGCTAACAGAACGTCGTACCACATGGAAGGATCGAAGTTCTCAATCGCCTCCCACACCAATCCGTGCGCCGCCAGCTCCCGCTTGATCGAAAGCAGTTGCTCCAGCGACCACACACCCCCCTCACCGGCATGTCCCCACCCTTCGGTACCTCCAATAGGCTGATCGGCGTGCTTAGCCTCCCCCTTACGATGACCAAAATAGTCGACCAGGTGAACCACGGCATGGGTAGCCCCGCACTGGCGGGCAAACCGGTAATGCTGTTCATCCAGCATATGCCGGTAAAATCCAAATCCTAACTTCATCTAATTAAATTTTCAATTTCAATTCCCTATAAATATGGAACCTCCTCCGGAGGTTTTTATCATTATAAAACCGTTGTAACCGAATCAAAGCGTTTGGCTTATTTCACACACATTCGAAGGTTTTTACCTACATACACCCATAGTAACTAAACCGGCAGCAGGTCGGCCATCAATCCCCGGATGCCCACCCAGCTCATATAGAGAGAGAAGATCATGATAAGCGTAAGCAAAACCAGATCGGTAAGCCGGTTCGCCGCAGGCCCCATCAGCGTTTTTCGGGAGGTGAGGTAGAAGATGGAGGCGATGGTTACCGGCAGCACGATGGAGAGGCTGGCCTGTGAGAGCATCATGATAAACACCGGCTTGATACCCAACCCCACACCCAGCACGCTGAAGACAGACAGCGCCAGCAGCACCATCCGGTAGCGCAGGGTGCGTGTCTCCCGCGCTTCGCGCCGGTAGTCGATGATCAGCCAGGGGATCACCAGCATGTTGGGCAGGTGGGAGGATAGGCCGGCGGCCAGGATTCCCACGGCGAACACGCTCAGCGTAGCTCTTCCGGCGATCGGCTCCAGCAACGGGATCATCTCCACCACATTGTTGAGTTTCAGTCCCTGCAAGTGCAGGGTGGTAGCCGCCGTGATCAATATGGAGGCCCCGATGAGGAACATCATCGATGCGCTCACCAGGGCGTCCCTTTTCTGGATCCGGTTATCGCTCATCTTCCAGCCGATCTCCTGAACAATTTGCGTGCGAATGATGAAGACAAAAACCGAAACGGTGGTCCCGACCATTCCTGCCACGATGACCAGCGGACTGTTATCGCTCCCCTCGGCCGTCGACGGCAGGGAGGGTACCAGACCGGCCGCCAGCTCATGCAACCGGGGAAAGTTAATTACCGCCGTAGCAATGAAAGCTGCCCCCATCACAGCCACCAACACCGCCAACACCTTCTCAAAAAAGGCGTAGTTGCCAATCCACAGCAGCGCATACGTTCCGGTACCGATGATGATGGCCCACAGCACCACCGGGGTATGGAGCTGAAAAACGGTATCCCACCACACCTGCAATACTTCAGAGATGATGCCCAGTATGCCGATGAGCGCACTGATGATGATGAGTGACAGGGGGAGTAGCAGAAAAAGTGCCAATCCCGGGTGGATATGGTCGCGCATCCCCTGGATGAATGTCTTGCCCGACACCATGGTGTACCGGCTGAAGTGCGAGATCAGGTAGTAGGTGATGATGCAACTGATGAGCACAGCCCACAGCAGATCAAAGCCAAAGTTGGCGCCAGCCTTCGACATGGCGGTTACGCTTCCGGTGCCGATGTTATAGCCGATCAGAAAAATTCCCGGCAACAGGCTCAGCAAAATTTGTTTTAGTTTAGTCATTATCCTATGTATTTATCAAAACCCTATCGCATTCCCACCATCGACCGGCAGGCATGCGCCGGTAATAAACTTCGAAGCATCGGAGGCCAGAAAGGCAGCCGCGTAGCCGATCTCATCGGGGGTACCAAACCGCCGCATGGGCGTGCGCTCCAGCACCCGCTCCTTCCGTTTGGGATCCTGCTCCATCGCCTTCCGCAACATCTTCGACTCGATAAACCCGGGAGCGATGGCGTTGATGCGCACACCCGACCAGGAGTACTCAACCGACAGGGAGCGCGTAAGACCCAACAGTGCCGTTTTTGAGCCGCTGTAAGCCGCCACATAGGGAAGTCCGTACAGCGCCGCCATCGAGCTGATCATGATGACCGACCCGGCACCCCGCGGCACCATCACCCGCAGTGCCTCCCGCGTCAGGGAGAAGACACTGTTCAGATTGGTATCCATCACGGTGTGAAAATCGTCGTCGGTAATTTCAAGCGAAGGGGCCTTTTTATGCACACCGGCATTATTCACCAGAATGTCGAGAGGGCCCAGGGCCTGCTCCACCTCCTGTATCAGCGCCGGATGTCCGGGCTTGTCGGTTACATCGTTCCGCACCACATAACAGCGGTCGCCAAGCTCACTCTTTGCCTTCTCCAGCTTATCCGGATTACGTCCGGTAATAGCCACCGAAGCCCCCAAAGCAATAAACTGCCGGGCAATACCCAGTCCCAAACCGGTAGCACCCCCGGTGACCAGCGCCACCTTTCCTTTCAATTCAAACGGACATTCCATACGCGTACTATTTTTGATTAATGTAATGAACGACTGATAAAATTTATAAACAGATCAAGTCGTATTTCTGATTAACTAAAAGAACCACTCCAGATCTCAAACCGGATCAACGATCAGCCCGGCTATTTGAACCGCAGCCTCACCGGGCAGCAGCTCAACGGATAACCGGCCTCCTTCGGAGCGGAACCGGCCTGTTGCCATCGCTACACCCTTTGAAACAGGGAAATCAGCGATTTGTTTCTCATCTTCCACGATCCGGATCTGACAGTCGCCCGCCGTGCCGGCAAAAAAGAGGGTGATCTCATACTCAGCCGGCGGCAGCTCTTTTCCGCGCATGGTCTTTAAAGGAACGGTGCACGGCTTGTCTGCCACCAGCCAGCTGTCGGTAATCCGGGCAAGGGGCAGCGAACCGGAAGCTCCGGCAGGGCAGTTCAGCTCCGCCTCACCCAACGAAAGCCACACCTTTCGCTCATCATCCACAAAAAAGGTGTTGGTGCCCTTTCCCTGGGCCAGCGGATCGTGCGAGGTGGGCTGAAAATGGATGCGCAGCGGCTCCAGGCCAGCCTGCTGCCGAAGGTCGATATAGTCGGGGAGCCATCGCAGATTCAGAGAGATAAGCAACCCCTCTTCGCCGCGCGTTGCCCCATATTCACGAATCGTTTGTGCAAAATGCTCCACAGCACTGGCAGGATCGGTTTTCTGAACCAGCGCCGCCGCCTCATCGCGCTTACCCTCCGACAACGCCCGGGCAGCCTGAACGCCTAAATGGTGATTTTCAAAAAACGCGATGATAAACCGCTCCATACCCACCTGGTACCGGTAGTGCCGCAACCCTTCGGCCGTGAGCGACTGTGGTTCGACAGCCTCCAGTAGGGCAAGGCGCTGCACTGCCTTCTCAACCACCGCTTCCGAAGAGCCGTAACCATCCAGGTGGTAATCCTCATTCAGGCTCATAAAGAAGTTGGAGGTCTCCCGGCCGAACATCGGCGCTTCAACATACCACCGGCGAAAATAGTCGTGCAGGTTTTTATCGTCTGACTTCAGAAGCGCGTTGACAAACCGCCCGACAGAGCGCTCCACCGGCTCATCGGCGGTCTGCTGCCACACCTGGTTATTGTAATTATTGAAAAAGAGATCGAGGGGATGGGTGGTCCAGTGAATGATGCCAAACCCTCCGGCATTGGCCTGGTTCAGCAGCCGGTTAAAATTTTCATAGGGCAGGTACGGACGACCGATGTAGCGGTGGTCGTCGTGGTGAGCCCAAACGATCGGGTATAGCTTCCGATGGGCTCCCGTTTGCGCGAGCTCCTCAATCACCTGCGGCTGATTAAAAACCGTTTCATAATCGAGGGGCATAAAGCCGCAATAATCCGGCATAATCAGATCCGACTGTTTCGGATAGTAGAGCCTCCACGATCCCAGGGTCAGTTCAATGGCGGGATTGATCTCATCCAGGATCTCCCGGAAGGCGCGGACGATTTTGGATACGGCAAAAATTCCGGGATAGGGAGCCTCTTCGCTCAGTTCGGGGTGTTGCCTTATCAGCTCCCGGAACTCCTGCTTCCAGGCATCGGGCAGTGTAGCAGCATTGTGCAGAAGCCAGACCGTGTTTGCCACCGGCTTCAGGGCCGGGGTTCGCATCCACGCCGCCAGCACGGTGATTTCGGGGTAGTCAGCCAGCAGTTGTGTCAGTTGCGCCTTGTAGTAAGCACGCCCCGCCGGGTGATCGGGGTTGACCGTCTGAAAGCCGCCAACCTCAACCAGGGCGTCTGCCGGCAGGGTGTGGATGATGTTTTGCGGATTAGCCATCCAGGTATCGACATCCAGCGCAAAACAGACCTCCATTTGCTTTTCGGCAGCATGCCGAAACACCCGCTGCATGAGCTTTGTCGCCGCTTCTACCCGCTGCTCTTCGGGTACTTTGGCCGCCTCAGAGCCAAACTCAAAGCCGGCAAAGAGGGAACCTCCCTGCAACCGCCTGACATCATTCACATGCTGAGCCCCCCAGTCGCGACCCTTCTGGGTGGTGGTCAGATAGCCCGAAGGCTTGGTCTCCCCGTTAAAGGTAAACGAGTGCATGGGATTGTT
The DNA here is from genome assembly GCA_964540165.1 of uncultured Mariniphaga sp. Classification (GTDB taxonomy): domain Bacteria; phylum Bacteroidota; class Bacteroidia; order Bacteroidales; family Prolixibacteraceae; genus Mariniphaga. The sequence goes on along the minus strand of CAZILU010000002.1, from coordinate 21,616 downwards.
CCCGTAAGCATGAACCATCACCGTGTTATAGCCGGTTTTAAGCCCGTTGTCGATCCACTCCTCCCACTGGGGATAGTCCCAACCCGTGCAGCCGGTAATAAAGTTGTGCCAGTTAAAGAGAATCCGTCGCTCCTGCAACGGCTCATTTTCCAACGCTATCCGGTCGAAATCGAGGGGCTTCGGCTGGTGAGGAGGCACCTCAAAGGAGAGGTAGAAGTCCCAGCCCAGCTCCCGTAACAGTGCATACGCCCCATAAGCCACTGCCCGGGGTGTCGGACCACCGATGACCAGGGTATTCCCCCCGCCGGCCACCCGGTATGCCTCCTCGTTAACGACACCGGCCATCTCCCCGGTCTGCAGAAGGATATTCCTCCCGTCATCCACCGGTTGACTAACCACTTCAAAAAGTTCCTTTGGATAGGTCGCCGACAGATATCCGGCTAATTCGCCGGCAACAGGAGCCAAAGACTCCTCGTTACCGGTGACAATGTATGTTCTTTCCGGTTGTGAACAGCCCCAAAATGTCAACACCGATAGAAGAAAAAGTGAAAATCTAAGTTTCATAGGTAAAGCTTATTATTGGTTACAGATGGAATGAATGATATGGTAGGCCTCCCGCTGCTCCTCCGGTGTGGAAGAGTAGGTAACGGCCAGCAGTTTCAGGTTGGGTCGCCAAAGCGCGCGGGTGGTCTCCTCCACTACGGCAGGATCGCCCACCATGCGGGCATTGAGTACGATTCCGGTGCCGGCCAGGGTATCGGCAAAAGGGGCCGGCAGATTGGGAGCGGGGTCGGTCTCGGGCGTAAAAGCAGCATCGGACATCTTCAGTCCCTCTAACTTCAGCAACATCCGCGTCTTGTCGGAGAAGTTCCCGCACGAGTGGTGCACGGGTCCGCCAAAGGCGCTACCCAGCTTCACAAACGAGGGCCTCACATAATTCAGATAGCTCTCCTCATCCACCATCACCACGTTATCGTCGCTCATCCCGAATCCCTTAAAAACATGAGAAGATGCAAAGCCGTGACCGGGACGCACGAGGGCATCCCCGATCAGCCGCTCCTGCTCACGGTAGAAGTCGATCTCCAGATCCGCCAACAGGTCCAGAAACGCCAGCACCTTCTCCGGCTCCAGGATCATTGATATCAGGAAATTACTGGTATCCACCACGTAGGTGGCATTGTTGAAAGGCGACTGGATATCGCCCATCGACATGGGCACCTTCCCTTTGGTCTGGTCGAGGAAGTACTCGATTATCGCCAGGGAGTGCCGCCCCACGGCGGTCTCCTTCACCGGCCTATAGTCAAACGCCAGCGCCTCATCGATCGTTTGAAACGCCGGTTTCACCGCCGGCGCCTGCCCGGGGTTCCAGATATATTCGAGGCCGAAAGCGGCACCAATAACGCCGATCCCGTACCACGGCTCCAGAAAATTGGGAACATCGGCTTCATAATCCATGCTCTTCTGAAGAGCGCCTAACTGCCACTCGAGCGACTGCTTCATATCGCGGCATCCAAAGGAAAAGACCTCGGCCACCCGCATGCGGCGATAAACCAAAACCCCCGATCCCGACAACTGAAAATTCCGGCACCGGCTGGTAAGCTCCGCGGTATAGTCGTGGTAACCCTCGATATTAAAATCGCGTACCTTCAACGGTTCCACCCGGGTAGCCTGGGCATCGCTCTTTGCCAGGTCAAATACTTTTTTACTCATATTTTAAACATAACGCTATTCTGTTATTTCAATTCTTGATCCGGTCACATACACCTCCTTCAGGAAAACATCGTGGAAGAACTCCTTTTTACTGAATATCCGGTCAGCCTGCTGAACCGTCACCCCGTCGATATAGATATCGTGCAGCGGCATCTCCTCCAGGCCCTGCAGCTGAATCACATTCGCTGCAAAGTTGCACCGGATATTCTCCAGAAAAATATGGTGAAACGCGGTCGGTGCATTGCCGCCCCGGTAGCTGTGGTAGCTGTTGGTGAAGTAGATCATGGGTGAGTAGTTAAAGATCTCAACGCCCTCCCACCGGGTAAATACCGGCGGCAGGAAATCGGCCGGTTCGGCACTGAACCGGAGGGTAGCCCCGCTGGCCAGGTGGAGATTTACATGGCTCTTCAGCGAGATGGGGCCTCTGCTGAAGAAGCTCCCCCGGGTTAACAGCACCACACCGCCTCCGCTTTCAGAGCAGGCGTCGATGGCATCGAGGATCGCCCGGCGGTCGTCGGCCATCCCGTCGCCAATCGCCCCAAAGGCGGTCACGCGAAACGTATCGGCCGGAAAATCCGTTGGCTGAATGCCCTGAACAATGCGTTCAGCCCCTTCAAAATTGAGCTTACCGGATGTACATCCCGCAAACGGCAGGAATCCTGACAACAAAAATAGAAAGAGAGTCATCTGAAACCGGTTAAAACGCATAACGATAGATGTTTTACAATTATTAATCATCTCAACATCAAAGAAATACCCCGACACTCCTGCTTAACCGCTAACCACGGCTACGCGGCAACAACACCCTGGCAGTAAAAGTTCCCGGCCACCTGGTTTCACTGCGGCCATACCCTGGCATTTAAGATTGTCTGCCACCGGTTTCACTGCATCCGTGCCCTGCCAGTCATGTTTGCCGGTCATCCGTCTGTACGATGGCATCACTATGGTAACCAGGGAGCCCCGAACATCAGCCACTCTTCGTCAGCGGGGCGATGCAGATACCAGGCGGTACACTTCACTGGCGGCTAACAGGAAGGTCCCCGTGACAAACTCATGGGAATCCTCCTCCAATATCTTATATGGAGCGGCGCCGACCAGTTGTCCCCAACGCACCTTTCCCTCCGCATCTAAGGCATCGTAGAGGGCTCTCCATGCGCTCTCCACCACGGGGTAGTAATCTTCCCGTGCCAGTATTCCGTTGTTGATGCCCCAGGCCAGCGCATAGGTAAAGAAGCCGGTGCCGCTGCTCTCCGGTGTCCCGTAGTCGTTCGGGTCGGCCAGGTTCGGGTACCAGAATCCGTCGGGTTGCTGGCGATCTTTCAGTTCGGCCGCCATCCGCCTGAAGAGCGCGATGTACCGGTCGTAGTTGCCGTGCTTTTCCGGCAGGTACTTCAGGATCCGCGCCACGCCGGCCATTGCCCATCCGTTGCCCCTCGACCAGATCACCTTATTCCCCGCTTTGGTGGCTTGATAGACGTACGATTTTCGTGCCTCCTCATAGGGGATTGAATCGGGCCGCAGGTAGCTGCCGGGGTCTCCGTCATATCCGGGTATCCAGCGGATATCCCGGTAGAAGAGTCCCTCTTCGCGATCGTAAAGCTTCCCGTAAACATCCCAGAAACAGGCATCCATCCATTGCAGGTACTTCTCATCGCGGGTAATATGGTAGAGCATGGCCAGGGCGGGCGGACCGGTAAATAGCCCGTCGACATAGCGCCTGCCCCCCTCGAAGTACCACGCTAACGGATTGGAGACCGGATTTCTGCCGGCGGGATCCTCCAGGTTGCGGATAACCGGTTCAATCTTGTAGCGCTTTCTCTTCACCATATAGCTCTCCAGCCAGGTCTGTCCCAGGGTGAGCAGGTTCACTCCGCTGGCGTTGTGCACCGGCGTGAGGGTGGGTGTTTCCCACTTCATGGCATCGCCTAAGGCATTGCACTGCGCTAAAAAGGACCGGTCGCCGGTAGCCTGGTAGCAGGCCATCACGCCCGTGTACCAGGTTCCGCGGATCCAGTTGTTATCGAACACCTTCCAGGGATTCTCCAGCCGGTAGCGGTTTGCCCGCTCCATAGCCTCCTTCACCGACGACGGGTCCATCGGCGGCCGGGAGCCGGCCATCAGGCAAAAAATCAAAAAAATTCCGGTAATAATCAGCTTCATCTTATTAGAATTAAGTTACATAATGCCAAAGTTACGAAAAGCCTCCACGCTGCTCAAGCCGTTTTGAAGCGCTTTGAGCACCAGCTTCTCCCCGCGGGCTTTCTCCAGGGCCCCGGCAAAAGCATCCCGCACCGCACTCCGGGGAACCACCACCACGCCATCGCGATCGCCATAGATGATATCGCCCGGTTCAATGCGAACACCGCCCCACTCGACGGGGATCCTGAAATCGACCACCTTCCCCCGCGGCCCCTGGTCCTGGGCATAGCTGCCCAGGGAGAACGTGGGGAAGTCAAGGCGCAAGATCTCATTCGTGTCACGTGAGTAGCCATCGACCACGGCACCGGCAGCCTTCAGCCACAGCGCCCGGGTCGACATCAGCCCGCCCCAAAGGGCATAGCGGGGAGAGGCTCCGTGGCAGATATAGACCTCACCCGCCTTCAGATCGTCCAGCGCTTCAAACATCATCCCAAACGGCTGCTTCATCAGCGGATTGCGGGTGCCCTCCACAGCCTCGCCAAAAACATCGGCCTCCAGTACCGGCATCGCCCGGCCAATCACCACCATATCGCTGCGCAGCGGCTTGATCCCGGCCGGCAGAAACTGATGAAGCAATCCCATCTTGTCCAGTACATCACCCACCAGCGCTGTAAACAACTCCCGCTTCGCCAGTCCGAACAGCTCCTCATCATCGTTCCAAAATGCCATAGTCAAAAAGTTAATATTTACAAAGTTGAGGATTATTCCTTCAATATTTTTTAAGATATTAGCAAATATTTGTACGATATTAGCCAATTATTTTGATTTTATGATGTTAAAACCAATTTTGGTCCGGGAACGGGGAAGTTTAAACCAATCGGTAGAGTTCGACGGAGGGGAATACGACTATTTCTACAATCCGTGGCACTACCACCCCGAGCTGGAGTTAACCCTGGTTTTGAAGAGTTTTGGACAGCGACAGGTGGGTGACAGCATCGAGAATTTCGGTCCGGGCGACCTGGTGCTGGTAGGCAGCAACCTGCCCCATGTATGGAAAAACGATGCACTCTTCCTGCAGAAAGATTCACCGGTGAAAGCCCAGGCCCTGGTTGTCAAGTTTCTCCCCGACTTTGCCGGCAGGGACTTTTTGGAGCGGCCGGAGATGAGCCGGATCAACCACCTCATCCGGGAGGTCGCCCCCTTTGGGATTAAGCTCAGCGGCAAGCTGAGAAACAGGATTCATCAAAATATGGTAAAGCTTCCCAAAATGGATGATACCAGCCGGTTTATTGCCCTGCTGAACATCCTCAACCTCATCAGCCGGTCGAAAGAGTACCGGATGCTGGCCAGTATCTCCTACCGGAAGGAGAAGCAGGCAAACACACACCGGGTGAATGTGGTGTTAGACTATCTTATGGAGCACTACCAGGAGGAGATCACCCTTGAAACGGTGGCCGCGCTGGTCAATATGAATAAAAATGCCTTCTGCCGCTTCTTCAAAAAAGGGACGCGCAAAAGCCTCTTCCGGGTGATCCAGGAGGTGCGGATCGGCAAGGCCTGCCAGCACCTGCTCGAAACCGACCTGAATGTGCAGCAGGTTGCCTTCTCCTGTGGCTTCGGGAATATCTCCGGTTTCAACAAAACCTTCCGGACAATCACCGGTACCACGCCGTTGGCCTACCGGAAGAAAAAAAGGATCAGCTAAAAAAGCTGCTTTTCATTCAAGTGGTGGCCCGAAGCCACTCTTTTAAGTTAAATCATTCTATTTTTAAAACACCTGCCTTTTCAACGACCCACACCCGTAACTGTTGCGGCGGGTTAAGTCATTCAGTTTTAAAAACACCCACCCGTCTCTTTGCCGCAACAAATCCGTCGAATCGGGCATAAGAGTCTCTGCGAGGGGCCCAGTCTCTCGTGTTTCCACCGTGAAACGTGGAGAAGCATATTCCGCCGATTAAACCATATTCATTCTCTACATCCCAAAAACGCATGTCATCAATGTTCACCCGCTCCTCGCCATCGATCCAGACCGTTAACCTGCCATCGTCCTTGCCCGGCGTTCCTACATTCACGTATTGCTCAATGCAGTGCCATTGGCCCGGTTTGGCTGAAAAGTTACCGTTGATGCTTTGTCCCCAGGTATCGTTACCCCATTTGCCGTTTTTGCTTTTTGGGATGTAGGCATAAACAATCAGTTTTCCCTCTCTTCCCCACATAAACCGAAGCGTCCAGCCATTGGTTCCATCGGGCTGGTTACCACCCGATCGTTTCCAGGAATCACCACCACCCATCAGCCCGGGAAGCTTTCCTCCCTTGTTGAAATCAAAATCCTCTTCAAACATCACATAATAACGCAGATACAACTCCTGGTACAGGCCTTCAGACAGGCCTTCAGACAGACCCTCCATGTTTCTGAAAACCATCATAATCTGGCCCCCGGTTTCACGCGGGCCAAGGCCACCTTTTGGATAACTGACCCGCAATGAATTCCCTCCCTGAAATCCATTTGGTACAACTTCGTTTTCATCTGACCGGTTAGCCCAGGGAATGCCCCAGCGACTTTTCCAGGCATCATCGTTGTAACTCTCTTCAAATCCACCGAAAAAAACTATGTCTTCCCGGAGTGCAAGGCTCTTTTCAATGGTTGTGCTATCGCCCACGGCAGCAAATAGTTTTAACGCAAACAGAAGAAAACAGAAAATCAAAACCTCTCTCTTATCCACCATCACTTTCAATTTATTTCGATATTCATGAGTTGATTCAGATGCATATTTCACAATAATTAAGGATTTGAAATATGATAAAACACCCAAAAAGTCTAAAACATTGTTTCGAATCTCAAAAATAGACGGATTCGGGATTCCGGGTCACCGTCTCATCACTTTTTTTAATTCTTCAGGTCAGATTTAAAAATCTTACTTAATTTGCAACGTTAAATTTGTCATAAACAGTTTTCGCTCATATTACTATGTAAAACCATTCCAGAATGAACCTTTCATCAAAAAAAACCACGCCCCTGCTGCTGCTGCTCTTAATCCTCATTTCGTTGGTCACTCCTGGGAACAACCGGCCGATACGGGTAAACACAGTAACCGCTATGCAGGAGGCGGCGGGGAGAGCCCTTCCGGGAGATACGATCTTTTTAGCCGATGGCGTTTACCGTGGGGAGCGGACCGATCTTTCGGCGACCGGCCGGTCCGGCCATCCGGTAGTAATCGCTGCCGAAACGCCCGGAAAGGTTACGATCGAAAGTCCCCTTCGCCTGTCGGGCAGTCACCTGAACCACGGACTGCTCAATATAAAGAGTAGTCGGGATAATAAGACTCCACCAGCCCATCGGGGTGCCTCACCTTCAAAATATTCGATTTCAGCTCAACAATTTCAAATTCATCCTCTCCGTCGCAGAGCACCTTACTGGTGGTTGAGTAGCAGATGGTGGACTCCTCTGCATCTTTCCACTTCCAAAAATTGAGGGCTCCCATCCGGTTATCCTCCGGATCCTTCAGCGAATAAAAATAGGTGCCTGCATTGGAGAACAGAATCTTCACTTCATAACCTTTCAAAAAAGAGTCGTTTCCAAAAGGTTCCCTTTTCCATATCCGGCACAGGTTTTTTGTTTGACCGCTTTCCGAAATCTTTTCCGCTTTATACACGTCGACCGATACCCCGGCTCCGTTGTCAGGTTTTACCTCCAACACGGCATCTTTACCATCCACAAACCGGAAAGAGATGGTTCCAAAGTCAGCCAACCGAACCTTTCGCATATCAACAATTTCATAGGTGCCAATCAGTTGAACCTGCTGTTCCGATGACTTAAGGGGTTGCTTCATCACAATCAGGTAGTGATTGTCTTCAAAAAACTCGAACGATTCATACAGGTCGCTGGTACCGGAAACCACCCATTTGGCGCTGATCGATTCCTGATCAATCGGATCCGGATCTTCGGTCTCTTCCAGTACACATGAAAATAGAAAGAATAGAAACAAAAAGGGAATAACAGGCCACTGATTTTTTCTCATAAGATTATCATTTGGTTGGATTTGGCAGCAAGATAATAAAATTCTTTTTTCATCCACACGCAACCATTATTTCAGAAAACCGCAGATCATCCGGCGCGATACCCGTCGCGAGGGATTAAGCGACATGGATCGTGTTTTACACAAATGATCCGGATGAAACGAGCATGACGATTCCTGACACCGGCAGGAATGGTTAAAAGGATGGCAGTTCCGCTGGCCGCCGAAAAACAAACCCTGATAAACCGATGTAAAATGATCCAGGAAAAAAGATCGGAGTCTGCATTTTTTTTTACTTTTAGCTCTTTGAATTGGCAGCATGCAAGGCATGTGTGTACGTCACTTAAAAAAAACCTAATATACCAATGGTATGAAGCAATCGAACAGAACCCGATCCATGAAAAAGATCCTGCGGCAGGCGCTGATCCCGGCAGGATTATCGCTGGCGCTCCTTGCCTGCAGTGACAAGCAACAAGCACCGGACTCAATATCAAAAGGATTAATCTTAACGACGCAAATATATTTTCAATGAAAACACTGATTCGTCTCCCATTTCAAAGCATCCGGGGCCTGGCCATTACCATGGTAAGCCTCCCGCTGGCCATGACCGTGGCCGGTGCGCCGGCAGATGCGCCCAAAAAGCCAAACGTTCTGTTTATCGCCGTCGATGACCTGCGCACTGAGCTTAACTGCTACGGTGAGAAGCATCTGCACACGCCCAACATCGACCGCCTGGCAGCGCGGGGCATCCTCTTCGAGCGGGCCTACTGCCAGCAGGCCGTATGTGCCCCTTCACGCAACAGCCTGCTGACAGGACTACGGCCCGATGCTTTGGGAATCTACGATCTGCAGACCTTCTTCCGGAAAAAAGTACCCGATGTGATTACGCTGCCACAGCACTTCAAAATCCACGGATACCGTACCGAAGGTATGGGTAAGATCTACCATACGGGCCACGGGAATGTCGATGATCAGCGCTCCTGGTCCATCCCCAAGTGGAACATAAAAGAGAAATCAGGCCTGCTGGAGAAGATCAGTCGCGGCGACACGCTGGGGCTGGAGCAGGATTTCCCGACAATCAACGGGCTGAAGCTACCCTGGTACTGTTCCCGGGAACCAGAGGAGCATATGAGTGATGCGATGGTTGCCGACCACGCCGTGGAGCGCATTGCCGCGCTGAAAGACTCCGCCTTCTTCCTGGCAGTGGGATTCGCCAAGCCTCACCTCCCTTTTGTATCACCCAAAAAGTACTGGGATCTCTACGATCCGCAACAGATAAAAATTCCCGAACGAAAGGTCCCGGAAGGCATGCCCGAACCGGCCCTGCACACCTTTGGCGAGCTGCGTAAATACCATGGCATTCCGGCCGAAGGGCCCTTAGACGACGAGACCAGCCGGAACCTGATCCACGGCTACTACGCGGCAGTCAGCATGATCGACGCCCAGGTGGGCAAACTGCTCGACGCTCTGGAAGCAAACGGATTGACCGATAACACCATCATCGTACTTTGGGGCGATCATGGGTGGAAGCTGGGAGACTACGGCGGGTGGTGCAAACACACCAATATGGAGATGGACACCAACGCCCCCCTCATCTTCTCCGTTCCCTGGATGAAGCAGGGAATGAAGACCCGGTCATTAGCCGAATTTGTCGGCATCTACCCAACCCTCTGCGACCTGGCAACCCTGGAAAAACCGGCCCATCTGGAGGGGCAAAGCCTGCTCCCGGTCATCCAAAATCCCCAGGCCGAAGTGAATAGAGTAGCCATCAGCCAGTACCCCCGCGGCCGCTCGCTTGGCTACGACCATAAAAACGAACTGATGGGATACAGCATCCGTACCGGTAAATACCGGTTTACCCGCTGGCAGATGTATGAGAATCCCAACGAAGTGATGGCCGTTGAACTATACGACCACTCCAAATCGAAAACCGCGAAAGTAAACCTGGCCACCAAAAAGAGGTACGATAAAACCGTGGCCGGCATGAACCGTCTGATGGATGAGGAGCTGTCGAAGTACAAGCTGCTCAAAGCGAAAAAATAGCGCCGGGAACCCGGCACTTTGGACCGGCAAAACCAGACAAATACGGACAGAAAAATATCACCATTTAGCAACAAAACGTATGCAGATCAAACCACTTTTTTCCATGGTAATGCTGGCCGGCTTCACAGCCCTGGCAGCCTGTGGCAGCGCTCCGGAAGAGCCGCGCCGTCCCAACATCCTCTACATCTTCACCGATGACCAGTCGGCCCGCACCATCGGCTGCTACCCCGGCTCCTACCCGTGGGTGGAAACGCCCAACATCGACCGGCTGGCGGAGCAGGGGGTACGCTTTACCTCTGCCTATACCGGTCCCAAGTGCGTTCCGTCGCGCGGATCGGCACTCACCGGGAATTTCCAGCACAACTACACCAAAGAGACCCTGTTCTGGCCGGTGAACTTCCGAAAGAACGGGTACTATACCGGGATGATCGGCAAGTGGCACTGGGATGTGCCAAGGCACGATGAGACCTGGGACTGGTCGGCGGTATGGGAGCACCACCTGCCCGAAAATCAAAAAAACTACTACTGGGATCAAAGCCTGCGGATGCATGGCGACACCCTGATGGAGCTGGAGCAGTACAGTACGGATGCTTACACCGACCTGACCATTCAGTTTCTGAAAGAGCGGGCCGGGGAGCCCGGTCAGCCCTGGTATTTCTGGGTATGTTACGGTGCGGTGCACGGTCCCTATACCCCCGCCGACCGCCACATCGGGTCGTACGGAGAGGCACCCGAGATGGAGTATCCCAAAGATATCTACGCTCCACGGCCCGACAAGCCGGATAATATGATCCACCTGGAGACCAACAAGAAAGATCCGGAAACGGGCAGGCCGTTCTACCGGAACCGGCCGTTAGACAGCTGGGTAAAGCAGTACAACGAGGCGGTGCGGGCCATCGATGAAGGGATAGGCCGTATCATGCAGGCGCTCGAAGCCACCGGACAGTTAGACAACACCGTGGTGATCTTCACCTCCGACAACGGCTATGCGTGGGGGCATCACGGCTACAACGCCAAGCTGGCTCCCTACGATGCCAACCTGCTCGTTCCGCTCATCTTTGTGCAACCCGGAAAGATTCCTGCCGGCAAGGTATCGGACGCGCCGGTGAACGGCGTCGATATCATCTCTACCATCCATGCACTGGGGAAGGTTGAACCGGCCGGATCCATCGACGGAAGGGATATGAGCGATCTCCTCTATCATCCTGAATCTGATGCGCTGAAAGAGCCGATGATCCAGATCTATACCGGCGGCAACTACGGTAATGAGAGAATCCGCACAGAGTTAGAGAAGGCGCACCAATCCGGAAACTGGAACCGTTTTGAGGTACATGCCCCCACCGGCACCAAGTCGTGGATGATGTTGCGAAAGGGAAGCTACAAATATGTGCGGTACATCTATAAAGATTACATCGAAGAGCTGTACGACCTGAAGAGCGATCCCGATGAGCTGGTTAACCTGGCGGTGCGTGCGGAACACCACGAAGAGCTGCTCCGGATGCGCGCGCAGCTGCTCACCGAATTTGAAAAACGAGGAGCCACTTTCCTTGACCTGCTCCCCGAGCCGCTGGAGAAAACGATCCGGTGATCCCGGAGAACAGGATCCGTCAGCTGCCATAGGCACTATACAACTGCCGCCGGTTGCTGCGGTTTATAAGAACGATTTGAAAACACCGATGTTACGAATAAAAGACAATTAAAAAGCACTATGAAGAACTTATGGATACCCTTGCTGTTTGCAGGATCAGTACTAATATCCTCCTGCAGCCGTGAGAAAAAAGAAGTTACCAAAACTCCACCCAACGTACTGATGATCTGTGTTGATGACCTGAACGACTGGCTTGGCTGCCTGGAGGGCCATCCCAATGCCCTCACGCCCAACATGGACCGGCTGGCATCGCAGGGCGTTCTCTTTTCCAATGCCCATTGCCAGGCTCCCCTCTGCGGGCCATCGCGCGCCTCGGTGATGTCGGGTCTCCGGCCATCCACCACCGGTATTTACGGGCAAATCGAAGATGAGGATATCCGCCGGGAGAATCCCTATACCGAAAATACGCTATTTCTCCCCGAATACTTTCGGAATCAGGGTTATCATACGATGGGCATTGGCAAGATCTTCCACTCCCACGCCCCCGAAGGGGTATTCGATGAGTCGGGTGGCCGCGTGCGCGGGTTTGGTCCCAATCCGCCGGAAAAGCTGGTATGGGACGGCCGCCTCAACCGGAAGGGATATGGCAATACGGGCACCGATTGGGGTGCATTTCCCGAGACCGACTCTCTGATGCCCGACTACCAGTCGGCAAAATGGGCCATTGAGCGTCTGAACCGCGACTACGACAAGCCCTTCTTCCTGGCGGTAGGGTTCCTGCGGCCTCACGTGCCCTGGTATGTTCCACAAAAATGGTTCGACCTCCATCCGATAGAGAACATCGAAACGCCCCCTTACCGGGCAGATGACCTGAACGACCTGCCGGCCATCGCCCGCGAGATGGATGACCTGCCGATGATGCCCACAACCCAATGGGCCATCGAGAGCGGTGAGTGGCCTAAAATGGTCCAGGCCTACCTGGCCTGTGTAACCTTCGTCGACCACTACATCGGCGAAGTGGTAAAAGCGCTGGAGAGCAGCAAATACGCCGACAACACCATCATCGTACTGTGGGGTGACCACGGCTACCGGCTGGGGGAAAAGAACACCTTCGCCAAGCACTGCCTGTGGGAAGAGGGTACCAATGCCCCGTTGATCATTGCCGGCCCAGGCATCGAAAAAGGAAAAATAACCAACGCTCCGGCCGAGATGTTGTCGATCTACCCCACCCTCCTGGAGCTTTGCAACCTGGAGCCCTATGAGAAGAATGAAGGTGCCAGTCTCGTGCCGCTTCTTCATGGAGAGGCTGACCAGGTGCAGGACTATGCCCTCACCACCTACGGCTGGAATAACCACGGGGTCAGAACGGAGCAGTACCGATACATCCGTTACAGCGACGGATCGGAGGAGTTTTACGATCATGCCACCGATCCGAATGAGTGGTTCAACGTGGCAGTCCGGCCGGAGTCAGCTACTCCGCGCCAACAGCTGCAGCAGTACCTCCCGGAAGTGAACCGGCCCTACGCCAAACACTCCGAATACCAATACAACCCTTTCTTTATCCGCGACAAAAAGGAACATTCCGAATAATAGATCCAAAAATTATGCACAAGAAACATAACAAAATCAAATCTTCGTGTCATTTTGAATCCCGGTATTCCGGGTGAGAAATCTTTCCATGAAAGAACAGATTTCTCCTCCTTCGTCGTCGAAATAACAACTACCCGAAGATGCCAATGACGACTGCCCGAAGATCGATATGACCGTTGCCGGTTTTGTCATCACATCATTATGCAAAAAAAAATCACATGATAAAGAAAATAAATCCAGATCACCCGCTTCCGCATCAAACAAAGAAAATACGGTGGAGCGGAAATTCCCGAAGCGAAGATCAACGAACAACGGATGCCGGCGTTACCCCGACAATCATCAGTTCATGCGGGCCCGGAGAGCAAAAAGCAGTCCGTAATAATCTTCAGAGGATCTTCCATAGGCTTGCTACCCTGACTCTTGCGGTACTGCTCTTTGGTTCGTGCCGGCAAGTCCCTGAGGAGAAATTTCTGGACCGGCCGCCGTCGGAAGATGAGATCGACTACCGGCCGGCCGACGGGGAGGTACAGGTTGTCAATCCGCCGGCATTCATCTGGCTTCCTGCAGAGGGGGCAGAGAGCTACACGCTGCAGTATGCTCCGTCGGCCGATTTCGATCCGGATGAAACCGTGACCATCGAAGATCTGACGATGACGGTGCATATCCCCACGACAACGATGGCGCCCGGCACATGGCACTGGCGCTATGGTGTCTCCGGAGGCCGGGAGGCACACTACAGCCGCAGCCGCTCCTTCACCATACCCGGCGATGCGGTGGCCTTTCCCTTCATTCCCATCGATGAGGTGCTGCGGCGCATACCCGCTGAACGCCCGCGGCTGCACTTCACCCCGGCGCTGGTGACGGAGATCCGCGCCGACCGGGAGGGTCGCTACGCTGCCATCACCGACGGCGTTATCCGTCAGGCAGAGGAGATCCTGGAGAGGGAAGAGCCCCTCTTCGAAGAGCCCCGTCCATGGGAGGAGTCAGACGATCCCCGGATGGCCTATGTCAAAGCCTGGTCGGCCATGCGCCCCTACACCCAGCGGATGGTCACCTCCGCGCTGGCCTATATCTATACCGGCGACGAGCGTTTTGCGCTGGAGGCCAAACGGCGGCTGATGCACTTCATGACCTGGGATGTGGAGGGCCCCTCCCGCGCCATCTTCCCCACCGAGCTGGGCATGGACATCGCCGAGAACGCCCCGCCGGTGTTCGACTGGATCTACCCGGTTCTCAGTGAGGAGGAGCGGAAGAAGTGCCTCGAGGTATTGGCAGCACGCATGCACCAGATCAGCTACTTTGTACACCGGAACCGCCCGATGGAGACCAGCCCCTTCTCCAGCCACCCCGGCCGGATGGTCGGCTTTGTCGTAGAGGGGAGCATCGCCCTGGCACACGACGTGCCGGCGGTGGCCGACTGGCTCGACTACACCCTGAAGCTTCTCTGGAGCACCTACCCTGCCTGGTCAAAAACCGATGGCGGGTGGAACGAAGGGATCAGCTACTGGGGAAGCTACATGCGCCGGATGATCCGGGTAGTTGCCCAACTGGACCGGTTCGGGATCCCCTTAAAAGAGAAACCTTTCTTTCGCAATACCGGCAACTTCGGCCTCTATGCCGCCTACCCATACCGGCCCACCAAAGCCTTTGGCGACGGTCTCTCTGAACCGCTGGGCAGCGGCCACGGACAGCTCATGTATAACCTCTCTGCCCTCTACAAAAATCCTTACTACCGCTGGCATGCCAATGTTTCGGAAGTGAACAGCGCCTCGGGCCGCGATGCCTTCCTCTTCACAGACAGCTCCGTAGTGGCAAAAAAGCCGGAAGATATTCCACAATCAGCCCTCTTTAAGGATGTCGGCCTGGTAACCATGCACAGCCACATGGCCGATCCGGCCGAAAACGTACTGATGCTCTTCCAGAGCAATCCCTTTGGTGCCCAGAGCCACAATCATGCCTGTCAAAATGCGTTTGTCATCGAAGCGTACGGCGAACCGCTGGCCATCAGCACCGGCTCACGACAGGTACACGGCTCCGATCACCACCGGGAGTGGATGTGGAACACCAAAGCGCACAACAGTATGCTGGTCGACCACGAGGGACAGACCACCCGGAGCCGGGAGTCGAAAGGAGAGATTATATACTACAGGGACCTGGGCGACTGCGTTGCCACGACCGGCGATGCCACGCAGGCTTATGGCGGGCGGCTGGAGCGCTTTCACCGGCATGTGCTCTTCATCCGGCCAAACTACTTCGTGATTATCGACGATCTGAAGACCGCCGGAAAAGAGTCAACCTTCCAGTGGCTGCTGCACAGTCCGACCGAAATCCGTGCCGACCGGCAGGCGCTGATCACTGAAAATCGTTCGGGCAACGTGCGGCTCACCACCCGCTTTCTGATGCCTGATGAGATCACATTCAGCCAGCACACCGGGTTCACCCCGCAGGCACACGACTCCACCCGCTTCCACAATCAGTATCACCTGACGGCATCAACCACCAGTCCGGCACAGTCGCAACGGTTTGTCACCGTGCTGTGTGTTGACCGTACGAAACAGACACCCCCGGAGAGGCCGCAACGCCCGTCAACACCGCGTCGGGAGGTGGAGATTCGCGAAATCGAAAGGATAGAGAGCCTGGACAAAGCGCTGATGAACGCCCGTTTCGTTGACGCCGAAGGAGGCCTTGCCATCCGTCTGGGTAATGATCTTATTCTTTGGAAGGAACATGGATCAGAAAGGGTCTCTGCCGGCGGAATATCCACGACAGAGCCGATGGAGCTAAAGAGAGACTGCTTCAACCGATAATGATTACCGGGAATAGCGGCTTGCCGGAATCGTTCCCTGGTCGGGGAAAGGAGTACCGTGCAGGGCAATGAAAGAAGCTATCGCCTCGGCATCGGCAGAGGAATGCCTGGTTAGACGGAAGGCAACGGGAGGCAATAAGAGGCTAATTGACATCCCAGTAGAGCATAGGGCCCCGGAGCTCCAGCATGTCAACATCGACCGATCGATAGATAAAGTTAATCGGAAAGAGCTGATAGAACCGCACCTCCTCGCCGTTGAGAAGGGCGGGCTGCCACTTCCCGGAGAGGGTACTGAAAGCCTGAACGGCCAGGTTGTTCATCACCCTGCCCATGCCCCGTTCAATGCGAATGCCGTCAATCTCACCGTTCTCCGTCACCACAAACCCCACCACCATGCGTCCTTCTAACTGCGACAAGTCGTAGTTCGACTCCTTAAAAACCTGCAGGATATGCTGGTGCAACAGTTGGTTACCCCGGAGAAAAACCGGCTCGCGATCGACCGAGTAGAAGACATCATCGATGTACTTCTCACCACCCTCCTGCCAGTTTTCATTAGATATCAACCGGTTATTATCGTAAACCGATTTTGATTTCACATTGCCGTTGGCAAAATATTCGGTCACCGTACCGTGAAAGGTGAGGGGTATTTGGGTGGTGGTAGTGCCGGCCCGCTTCTTCACACCCTCGCTGCTGTCGGTGAATAGCCAGAGCCCGTCGGACTGCTTTTCAAACTGCCGGACAACCGTTTCAACAAAACCGGTACCCTTTATCCGGATGGCATAGATGTCGGGATCAGTCATTGAGATTGTTTCAGTAAAGAGCAACCGCCACTTCTTATCCATCATTTTATAGGTACGCACCCGGGCCCTTTTTTTTCCGCGGTACTTCACCTCCTTTTTCAGCACCGGACTGCTCTCCGGGCTAACGACTCCGTTCACGCCATAGGTAATCACGCCATTCTCCTGTCCGATGACAAGAAGCGGGAAAAGCAGCAAAAAAACAATCACGATTGATCTCATTGGTCACTCTTGTTAAGTTAATCCCCGGAAACCCGCGGCCCGCACTTCCGGGTTTTCTTTGCCGGGCAGATGCGTTGCAACTGTTTCAAGGGGCTAAGTTATAAAATCATTTAGAAAGGCAGTTTCAATTGATCGTGAAATAATTTAAACGACCGCCGGTGATGAACCGTAATCCCTATCCGGGCAATGGCTTCGTAGTGTTCCCGGGTGGGATAGCCCCGGTTTTTCATCCACCGGTATTCAGGAAACTCCTGATCGATCTGCTCCATATAGGCATCGCGCCAGGTTTTGGCTAACACCGATGCGGCTGCGATGGAGAGAAACCGGGCATCGCCCTTCACCATGCAGGTATAGGGTATGTCGAGCGACGTTTTGAACCGGTTCCCGTCGATGAGCAGGTGCTCCGGAACGGTTCTCAGTTGCTGCACCGCGCGACTCATCGCCAGAAAGGAGGCATTCAGGATGTTCATCCGGTCGATCTCTTCGGGCGACACCGAAGCGACAGCCCAGTCAACAGCCTCCGCCTCGATCACCGGACGAAGGGCTGCGCGCTGCTTTGCCGTCAGCTGCTTGGAGTCGTTCAGCAACGCATGATGATAGCCGGCAGGCAGGATCACGGCAGCAGCTACCACCGGCCCGGCCAGGCAGCCACGGCCCGCCTCATCGCAACCCGCTTCCAAAACTCCCTCACGGTAAAAAGCACTCAACTGATGTTTCATATGCACTAATATCAAATAGGCGCTTGCCCGAGCCAGGTAGGACCGGGAAAGTCATGAGGCACAATTCATCAACCAGATCATGTTTAAATAGTGCCCGGGCCAGTTTGCCGCTCCCGTGGATTTTTATATCGTTGCCTTCTGAAGCTTTAAGCTTTTTGATGTCGGCAACATTTGTCGATATCGTTTTCCCCGGGAGGCAGGCTTGCCCGCCTGCCATGACTTTTCCCGCCTCCGTACTTACTTTACACGGCCGGTAAAAGCGTCGGTGCCGGCGTTGTCGATGGCGTATTTAAAAAATTTGGTCTCCGCCTCCGAACGGGCCGCATCCCAGGGTCGCGGGTCGCCACAGAGCTGCACAGCCCACAGCTTCAGTTCCTTGCGATGCCAGTTGACCATACAGTTCGTGCCCCATGCGCCGCCATGCCCGAACCAGGCGTCCTCCGTATCTACTTCCGGTGCGGAGAGGCCGAGCGAATAACCGCCCATCCCTTTCGGGCGCGTTGATTTTGCGAGTAGTTCCCTGACGGTCTCTTCCTTGAGTATCCTCACGCCGTTCTCGCCCATGCCAAGGTTCATGAGCATCTTGTAGAATTTGAGCTGGTCGTTCGCGGTTGTCCAGAGCCCCGCGCCCGCCGATGCAAAGACGTGGGCGTCGTTGTAAGGCCGCTGCTGCATATCGTTCTGCACGCGGTGCTTCGCGGGCGCATCTTTCACGCAGTCGTACATCTCCACCTGCGTCTCAAGCTGCTTGTTTGTCGGCCAGAACGAGCTGGACGCCATGCCGAGCGGATCGAGGACACGCGCCTTTAGGAAGTCCTCCCAGCGCATGCCGGTCACCACCTCCACGATGGCCGCGCCTATATCGATGCCGGTGTTAGAATACTTCTCCTTCGTGCCGGGTTCGAAGAGCAGCGGACATGCCGCCGCAATGGCCGCCGTCTGTCGGAGCGGCGCGCCGCCAGACCATCCGCCGCCCTTGATCTTGCCCTGCTTTGCGCTAATCTCAAACGGAAAACCGCCGGTGTGATTCATGACCATGCGGATGGTGAGCGTGTTCTTCGCCCTGACGAGTGTCTTCATGCTGTCGGTGGTGGATTTGTGTACCCAGAGTTCTTTGAATTCCGGCAGATACTTCGAAACGGGATCGTCGAGTGCGATTTTGCCTTCCTCAATGAGGATGGCGATGGTTACGCCGCAGAAGCCCTTTGTCTGCGAGCACTGCATATAGACGTCGTCCATCGTGATCGGACGCTTCGCCGCAACGTCTGCATAGCCGACACAGGCGTTTTCCTGCAAGCCGTTCTTGTAAAAGACGTTAATCGCACCCGGAAGTTGCCCGGTTTCAACGAAAGGCGTGAGCGCGTTTTTCGCGAAGGTGGTTCCCGAACCCTCCTGCACGTTGCGGATCGTGCTGCATCCCAGGACAATTGCCATGCCGGCGATGAGCATCATTATTTTCTTCATAGTATAACCTTTTTTGTTCATACTTATATTTCCATCAGATTACTTAGCTTTTCCGAACGTCCTTTTTTACTTGTTGAACCCCTTGTGGTTCATAAATTCCGAAATGCGTTCCATCCATGTGTAACTGCCCGTACCCGGGGCAGCTTTCCGCTGAAAGCAGTGGGGACGCCCGACAAGTGTGTGCAGATCGGACTGTATTCCCATACGGCGGAGTTGCTCCCAGCACTTCACCGAGTTCATCGCCGCCCAGCCGTCCGCGTCTCCGTGAATGAACAGTACCGGACAGGTCGCGGTGTCGAACGCGAACTCCGGCACAAGCCGTGCATCGTCCTCGTTGCCGCCCTGCGCGTTCGGCTTCTCCGCGCCGTCTGTCAGCGCATACGCGGGATAGATTGCCACTGCCCACTGCACGTTGCAGGGAATCTTGTCAATGTCATCAACCGGCCAATATGAGCGGTGCTGCGAACTTGTTGCGCCCATGAGCGTCAGATGCCCGCCCGCCGAGGAACCCATGATGCCGATGCGATCCGGATCCAGTCCCTTTGCTGCCGCCTCGCTGCGCACAATCCGGATGGCGCGTTGCAGGTCCTGCCATGCCGTGGTGTGTTTGGCAAGCCCGTCCAAGGGGCGCGGGGTGCGGTATTTCAGCGTCACAACCGTCATGCCCTTTTCATTCAGGTAACGCCGCACCGGCGCGACCTCGAATCCGTTCGGGTCGTTGCCCATGTAACTGCCACCCGAGTAAATGATCTGTATTGCCTTTGTTTTACGTTCTTTCGGGACATGCCACTCGATATACGGCTGGCACTGGTTGGTCTGCACATCCGGTGTCCTGCCTTCCGGCCAGACAGGCTCCTTGCTGTAATCACCGCGCGCGTCGTCGTTCGGATAGCGGGCCATCAAATCAACTTCTTCACCGAGGCGCCCGTCAAAATTCATCTGGCGGACGTACTCGGTGATACGATCGAACCAGTGGTCGTAGGCGGTGCCATCCCCGCCTTTGTTCATGTCACCCATGAAACCGTGTCCACGATCTGCAAAGAGATGGATTTCTGCCGGGATTTTCATCCTGCGAAGTTGGCGGTAGATCTGCGTGGAACCGTTCGGCGAATAGATGTCCGCACCGCCATGGAAGAGCGCCATTGGACACGTTTTCGCGTCAAACTTAAACACGTCCGAGAGTTTCACGTCAATCGCGTCGCCGTCGCGCGTATTGGGGCCTGTCAGTCCGTCCGTGAGCGCGTAGGCGGTGTAAATCGGAATCGCCCAGTTGAGGTGGCACGGGATTTGGTCGAGCGCATCAACAGGCGTATACGCAGGCGTAAGCGCACTTGTCGCAAGCAGGACTGTCAGGTGGGAACCCGCGGAAAACCCGAACACGCCGATCTTTTCCGGATCGAATCCGCGCTTCTGCGCATCGGCGCGAACGAGGCGAACGGCACGTTGCCCGTCCTCCCACGCGCTTTGATAGATCGGCAGTCCCTGCGGACGCGGTGTGCGGTAGGTGAGGCTCACGCAGACAAAACCGAGTTCGGTAAACTTCTTTGCGACCCGGTTTATCCACACCCCGTCAACGCAGCCCTGGTACCCTCCTCCCGAAATGAGCAGCATGCAACCGCCGTTCTTCTCCGTCGGTGCCTCGTACCAGTCGAGATATGGCATCGTGTGTTCCGACGCGCTGAACCCCGGCTCTTTCATTTCCCCGGAAGTCGCCGCAATCTGATGAGTTTGGAAATCAGGCATTTTCCCTTCGGACCATAGCGAGACCCGCTCCCCGGCGAACGTCGCCACGGCTGCGTTGCGAACAGACCTGTTGCCATTCGCAACCTGTGAGTTGCAAACAAAAGCAACTAAAAGCATCCCCACTAAAAGGGGTGAAAATTTATTTTTCATATGTTTTTAAATACTTGAAATGATGCCACATATCAAAAATTATCCATCTGGTGTCAAAAAAAACTTATTTCAAAAACGCATCTTTAAGCAGCGTCCCGGTTGTTTACTCATTTAACTGAAAACCAAAAAGCCAGGCCACGGTTGGAGCAAGGTCGTAAGTAAAAAACGGGTGCCCAATTTTTGATGAACTCCTGGCGGGATCTGGCAACAACACCATCGGCCCGGCCAGGCAGCCACGGCCCGCCTCATCACAACCCGCTTCCAAAACTCCCTCACGGTAAAAAGCACTCAATACTCGTTTCATAATTAAATATCAACGATTATCTCCATACAGGCCATAATCCACGCGGTAAAAATAATAAAAAGAGAAGAGCTATCCATCTGATCTGCTATGCTCAGATATTTTCTGTTTATTTTTTATTGGATTCACCGGAACCCCTGATTTTAATGTGGGCCGTTTGTGTCATAAATCGTCATGTTCGTTTCTGAATCAATGCCATGGTATGAGAAATGTTTATTATGAGATGGAGGATTTACAGAATGATTTATCTACATTTGCATGACACGGAAGGGTAGAATATATAAAGATGAAAGAGGAAAAGCGAATACTCATTGTTGATGATGAAAAG
>CAZILU010000001.1:13661-68564 GCA_964540165.1 uncultured Mariniphaga sp. | reverse complement strand
TGGAGGCGTTGGGTGTGCGTTTTTTTGATGAGCATGGCACTTCTTTATGTGGAAATGGTGAAAACAGCGGTTACATCGCATCTATTGATATAAGTGGTATGAAACTGCCGGCTGATCTGAATATCCGGGTGATTTGTGATGTTGACAATCCATTGCTTGGTATGCATGGAGCGGCCCGGGTTTTTGGACCCCAGAAAGGTGCTGATGATGGGATGGTTGAACTATTGGAAGATAATTTAACTCACCTGGCCGGGTTGGTTGAGAAATTCACCGGTCGGAATTTTAGAAACCTGGCCGGATTAGGAGCTGCCGGTGGCGTAAATCTTGCCTTGGTCGGATTTTTAAATGCAACACTGGAAAATGGGGCTGACTTTGTTCTTGACAGGGTTGAATTTGACAAGCAGTTAAGAGAGGCCCGGTTGGTGATTACCGGTGAGGGATTAATCGACAGGCAAACGCTGAATCGAAAGGCTCCCTTCGCAGTGGCTCAACGGGCAAAGATGATGCATGTGCCCGTGATTGCCATTGCCGGAGATCTATCACCCGGCGCTGAGCATATTTTCGACAGCGTTTATACCCTGATCGACCGGGTATCGTCATCGGAAAGAGCGATTGAACAGGCCGGTCAACTTGTTTTTGATGTGGCCAAAGAGATCGCCGGGCAGTTTTTGAATGAGTTATCTCAGCCGGATTAAGGCAGGGTAACCGGGGATAAACGTTCCGAACCTTAGCTCTGTTCGTTTGAAAATGATTTATAAATTCGAATATAGACTTATCGATGAATGAATTAAATAGAAAGGCAGGTCATTATATTGACCTTAACGGTAAGAGCTACACCTGTTTTGCCGGGAATGATTACCTGGGTCTGGCCCATCATCCGGAAGTTATTGGTGCTGCTCATCAGGCATTGATCAGATATGGAGTGAATTTTTCTGCTTCGCGTCAAACAACCGGAACCTCTGAAATCCATCTGGAACTGGAAGCGTTGCTTGCCCGCTATAAAGGTACCGATGAGGCGATTGTGTTTGCATCCGGTTTTTTAGGGAATTATCTGCTGTTCCGATCGCTGAAAGAGCGGTATGATCACCTTTATGTCGATTCGCAGGCTCATCCGAGCATTTATGAGGGATTACCATGCGGAGTTTCAATTACCTGTTTCGATCATTGCAACGCCAACCATTTAGACGACCTATTGAGAAACAAGAGGGATCAACGTCCATTGATCATCACCGATGGTGTTTTTGCTTTGACCGGAGAGATTGCTCCGGTTGATGAAATCTGGTCAGTAGCCGAAAGATACCATGCGCTGCTTATTGTTGACGATGCTCATGGAACGGGTGTGCTGGGAGGCAATGGAAGAGGGACACCGGAACACTTCCATCTGGATGGTCAGGCTGGCATTTACCAGTCGGAAACGATGAGCAAAGCGCTGGGATCCTATGGAGGGTTTATTGCGGCCAACCGTGACCTTGTCCGGGATATCCGTTTAAAATCCTCCTTTTACGGGGCATCCACTGCCTTGCCTCCGCCCATTACTGCGGCGGCATGCGCTTCGGTTCGCCTGATTCATCAGCATCCTGAACTTCGTCAAAAATTAAAGATTAACAGCGAACGGATCCGTAAGGAGATTACCGAGCTTGGTTTTTCTACATCAGGGAAGGGAACACCGATCATACCACTGCTTTTTAAAGAGCAGCGGCAGGCAAAAAGCTTATCGGATTATCTAAAAGAAAATAATATTATTGCTCCTGCCGTCGATTATCCGGTGAAAACGGACTATTTTATTGTCAGGATCACAGCGTCTACAAACCACACGGCAGAACAAATTGAGTATTTGTTAACCACGTTAAAAGGTTGGAGGGATAACAACGTAAACTAAAAAGTGTTTGTCTTTAAGGTCAAGAGTCTGGATTAGAAAGTTCGCTGACAAGGCTTGCAAAGTTCGAAAAATGTGAGTTTACTAAATGTAAATGACCATTTTGAGAACAAGCATAACGCTGTCAGCGGACTTTATGGACAGACTCTAAATAAAAGTGCTTGGTCCTAACAGGAATGAAAGATCTTCTCCGGCTTTCAGTTCCCGGGGGGGCTCTCCTTTTTTAAAGAGACGACATGTACGTTTTCCGATCAGCTCCAACCGGTTGTGTTCCAGTTTAAGCATCGTTCCTTCACGCAGTCCGGCTACGTATGTATCCGGATTAACCTCCAGGAACTCTTCGATGCGTTGTTCCCGGGTTTCTCCGGCATGACCCGGTGTATTGTCATCTAAGTAGTGGGGATTGATCTGAAAGGAAACCAGGCCAATGCAGTCAAAGCCTTTGGGATCAACGATGGGCATGTCGTTGGTTGTGCGCAGGGTGGGGCAGGCAACATTCGAACCGGCACTCCATCCAATGTAAGGTGTACCGTTAAAAACTTTCTCCCGTATAGGATTCATCAGCTTTTGGTCGTGCAGCTTCCGAACCAGTTGCCAGGTATTTCCGCCACCCACAACAATCGCTTCTGCCTGTTCGACAGCTTTTGCCGGCTTGGAGAAGGTATGGATTCCAACGATCCGGTGCCCTGTTTCAGTAAACCGGTCATTCACCTTCTGGCAGTACTCATCGTACGAAAAGGTTACTGCCGCGTAGGGTATGAAAAGGGCTGTTACCGGTTTTTCACCTAAAAATTTGCCAATTTCAACTTTTGGGTACTCCAGATAGGCCTCTCCTGCCATGGTTGAATTACTGATCAGTAGTAGCTTCATCAAATTAAATTTTTTATTCGTCTATTGTTTTTTTCTTCAATCATACCGGATAATTTGGCATGCCTGAACTCTTCAGGGTATGCAAGAATAAAAATTTAATCTGTCAAATCAATGATAAATCTCTGTTTTTGGTATTTCTGACAAGAAGCCGATCGGGAGGTGGTGTTTAAAACTTGGGTTATTCGTAGAGGTCATCGATTTGAGCTGTTGCGATTTCGACCAGCAGGTCGGCGATGCGGTCGGAGAGCGCTTCAGCATATCTGGCGCCCTTTTCGGCGGAGGCCTTTTTCGGGTTTCCTATGCCGGTATCTTCAGAAACCTTATCCCACTGACGGGGAGTCCAGGCTGTTTTGTCATTCAACCGGTTCAGTTTGAATTTTTTTGCCTTCCCCTCTCCGGCCTCTTCCAGCGGCAACACCAGGTGAGGGAAGTAGTGCATCATCAGGCTGGTCTCCATTTCGTTGGCATGGTCGCCTCCCGCCTCAAAAAAATCGCTGTCGGGATAGAGCTTAAACCATTCACAAAGAGCGATAAACATACCCGGGTATTTTGGCAGTACTTCACGGATGATGGGTTTGAAGTCGTTTCCTCCATGGCCGTTTAACAAGATCAGTTTGTTTATTCCCTGGCGGGATAGAGCCCAGGTGATATCTTCCAGGATGCGGATTTGTGTTGAGGGGCGGGTGTGCAGGCAGAAGGGCAGGTTGATCTGCCCCGGATTCTGAACCCCCAGGGGGATTGACGGCAGTACCATCACCCGGGCACCACGGTTCCAGGCCATCCCGGCTGCCTCAGCTGCCAATGCTTTTGTCTCGAGGGAGTCCGTACCATAGGGCAGGTGATAATTGTGCGGTTCGGTGGCCCCCCATGGAAGCAAGGCAATATCGTATCTCTCTCCGGAAATTTCTTTCCAATTGGTCTCCTCTAAGATATAGGGTCTCATGTTTATTTATACGGTTTACATCGTTAATTACTCAGGTACCTGTCAGGAAATAATAGGATGTCTAAAAAATTGAGTTCATCATATTGAGCTGATTTAGAATTTGAACAGGGTAATTCCAAACGTGAACGGGGTTAAAGCCGGGCCCATCGACTCCTGAAACAGGGGAACCAGTTCATAGGTAGCAAAGAGATTGACACGTTTATAGCCGGCCCGCGCCATGATGCCATATTTGAAGTCACGCAGAGAATAGGTTCCGGGTGTTTTCAATTTCTCTTTTTTCCCGTCCAGGCGGTACTTGATTTTGGTATGGCTGCTTAGCCTCAGTCCGCCATAGAGTCCGGCCGACAGGTGAATCCGGTCCTGGTAATTTTGGACCGGTATCTGAAATTCGGCCAACAGGGGAACCGTCAGAGATACAATCGATAACTTCGATTTCTGATTTTGGTCGAAGACGAGTGTTTTTGGCTCAATTCTCCCGGTTTCAAGCTCACGGATGGTAGTATTTCGCTCCAGGCGGTAGCTCTGTAACTGCAATCCGATTCCGGTAACCAGTCCGATGGTGTTCCGGTTGGCCTGTAATCCGATGCTTTGCTGGACCAGATTAATGTATGTTGAGTTGGAGCGGAAAAGATCGGGTTTCATAAACGGGGTGCTGTATTCACTGTAATCGGCGTTTAAAAAGGTGTTAAATCCAAGATCAATCCCCGCCCAGCTCCCTGAAAAGTCGTCAGACCAGAAATTAAAACCGTGCTGTGTAAACTCTTTCAGGTCAATATTTCGGAGAAGCTCCTCCGGATCCTTGTCGACAGGTACAATGGTGTCGTTCCGGGCCGACAGAGGTCTAACAGACAGAATAGAGAGGATAAATGTGATTATGACAGTCAATCGAACGGTTTGTATGCTCCGATGATATTTATCCATAGCGATATCTTACTTGTTCGTACTTAATTTTACAAAGGTAGAGCATTTGTAACGATATTTGGATCGATGGTGATTTAAAAAATGTGAAACGAGGATTAGCCATTATGATTGTTAGAGAGATGTTAATTATTGCAAGGTGTTGAATATCATTTTGTTGCGACAATCAGTTTAATGACATTGGGTGTAAATGTCCTGATTTCTAACTATTTTCGTTCGATTGATTTAATAATCGCGTTTGTTTCGTTTGAAAAGTATACCTTTGCACCCACAAATTTTATTGGTATTTAGATGATATTATTCAACGAGATGGGCCTTCGTTCTGAGATTCTTCAGGCAGTTGAGGCTCTGGGTTTTGAGATGCCCACTCCGATTCAGGAAAAAACAATCCCATACTTATTAGAGAGCAGAAACGACATGATTGCTTTGGCGCAGACGGGTACCGGAAAGACTGCTGCGTTTGGTTTTCCCATTCTTGAACAGATTGATCCGGGTAAAAGGGGAACGCAGGCTTTAATATTAAGTCCTACGCGTGAACTGGCCTTGCAAATTGCCAGTGATCTCTCCAATTTTTCGAAATTTATGAACAAGATTCAGATTGTGGTGGTATACGGTGGAGCCGATATACGCAAACAGATCAGTCAGTTGGATCAGGGGCCTTCGATTGTTGTTGGCACACCGGGCCGAACGCTTGATCTGATTAATCGCAAGAAGTTGAAGGTAAATGATATTCGCTGGCTTGTTCTGGACGAGGCTGATGAGATGCTTTCGATGGGATTTAAAGATGATCTGGATGCTATTCTGGAGACTTCTCCTCAAGATAAGCAGACCCTGTTGTTTTCGGCAACGATGCCGAAGGAGATTCAGGCTATCGCGAACCGTTATATGAGTGATCCTTTTGAGATTTCGGCAGGACAGAAGAACACCGGGGCGGAGAATGTGGAGCACCACTATTATGTTATTCATGCCAAAGACCGCTATCTGGCACTGAAGCGGGTGGCCGATATCAATCCAAACATTTATGGAATCATCTTCTGCCGTACAAGGGCTGAGACAAAGGATGTTGCCGACAAATTGATGCAGGACGGATACAATGCAGATGCGCTGCATGGTGACCTGTCGCAAGCCCAGCGCGATTATGTGATGGCCCGGTTTCGCAACAAGCAGCTACAGATGCTTGTGGCTACTGACGTGGCGGCTCGCGGATTGGATGTAAATGACCTGAGCCATGTGATCAACTACAACCTTCCCGATGATCCGGAGATCTATATTCACCGTAGCGGACGAACCGGCAGGGCAGGAAAAAAAGGGATTTCCGTAACGTTGATTCACTTGCGGGAGAAGAGCAAATTGCGTCAGGTGGAGAAGATGGTTCACAAAACGTTTATTCGCCAAAATGTTCCTTCGGGAAATGATATATGTGAGAAACAGCTCTTCAATCTGGTCGATAAGATGGAGAAGATTGATGTCAATGAGTCGGAGATTGAGCAATTTATGCCTGTAATCTATAAAAAACTGGCCTGGCTGGAGCGGGAAGAGCTGATCAAGAAATTTGTCTCTGTGGAGTTCAACCGGTTTTTGCAGTACTATCAGAATGCACCCGATCTCAATGTTGATGAGTCGTATGTTTCGGAGAGGGAATATGCATCGGAACGAGGATCAGGTCGCTCCGGATCTGGCCGGAATGGCCGTTCTGAACGTGGCGCACCGGCGGGCAAACGGGGTAAAAGAGGCGAACGGTATGAGTTTTCCCGCTTTTTCTTCAACCACGGCAAGAAGAGTGGTATAAACAAACGAAAGATCATTGACCTGGTAAACCAGTTTCTTCCCGGCAAGAGTGCTGAGATCGGAGACATTGAGGTGATGAAAAATTTCTCCTTCTTCGAAGTGGATAAACGCTATGAGAAGCAGATCCTAAAAGCGTTTTCACAAGCGCAGTACAAAGGAAAGCCGATGAGCATCGATATTGCCAGGTGATGTCAGAGATTAGTTTCTCTTCATGATCCCATAGCAGAGAATCTTGAGGATGATGTCAACGCTTCGTTCCAGGTTCACCGATCCGTAATTGCCGGCAGTCAGGGGCATCTCTAACCCTTTGATGGCGGTTGTTATACCAATGGCGGCGAGATTAAAGTCGTAGATTTCGAATTCATTTTTCCGAACACCTTCGATCAATATTCGTTTAATCATCCGGATCTCATCCTGTTCGTATCGATGTTTTATCTCTTCGATAAATCCAACAGCGGTGATATCGCTCTCTACGGCATGGTAGAAGTTGGCGAGATTTCGGAATGTTGTCAGTTTGGTGAGAATATAGTCACGCAGTTTGTCGACAGGATCGGTATTGCGGTTGATAACGACCTCCAGGGCATGAGCTAACAGCTCTACCTCTTTCATAATTACAGCCTGAAAAAGATTTTCTTTACTGTCAAAGTAGTAATAGAGGGAGCTTTTCCCCCGGCGAACAGCGTTAGCAATATCGTCGAGGGTGGTTTTTTTATAACCGTATTTACTGAATATTTCGCGTGCAATTTTTAAAATATTCTCCCTGTTGAGATCTCTTTTGCTGCCGGTTTCAGTGTTGGTTTGCATTTTAATTCCCTTTTTGCGGTTTATATAAGAGAACAAATATAATTATTTTCCTGGTTTTTCTTTTTCTCCGTTTTTTACGAGTTTAAAGTCGAGCTGTTTTTTCTCCAGATTGGTTCTCCATATTTTCACGGTTACCTCATCGCCTAACTGGTATTTTTTATGTTTGTGCCTGCCTACCAGTGCATAATTTTGTTCGTCAAAAATGTAAAAGTCATCATCCAACTCTCTGATAGGCACCATGCCTTCAATTTTATTTTCCAGCTCAACATAAATTCCCCAGTCGGTTACACCTGAAATTACGCCGTTAAAGATCTCATTGATATGATCTTGCATATACTCAACCTGTTTATATTTGACCGATGCTCTTTCGGCATTTGCTGCCCTGGATTCCATATCGGATGCGTGTTTGCAGAGATCCTCATATTTTTTGTCGTTAGCTGACCGGCCGCCATTCAGGTATTTCTCTAACAGGCGGTGAACCATCATGTCGGGGTATCGCCTGATGGGGGAGGTAAAGTGGGTGTAGTGTTCAAATGCCAGTCCGTAATGGCCAATATTTCTCGTTGAGTACTCCGCTTTGGCCATGGTTCGGATAGCCAGTGTCTCAACCACGTTCTGCTCCTTTTTCCCCTTCACATGCTCCATGAGTTGGTTCATAGAGCTGGAGATGGTTTTGGGTGAAGCCATCTGAATACCATATCCAAAGCGGTGGATGAAGTTGTTAAACGATGCCAGTTTTTCAGCATCGGGTTTGTCGTGTATCCGGTAAACGAACGTTTTGGATTTTTGTCGTTTTTCGGTTTTACCCACAAATTCTGCCACCTTCTTGTTGGCTAAAAGCATAAACTCTTCGATGAGTTGGTTGGCCTCTTTAGCCTCTTTAAAATAGACCGACAAGGGTTTTCCTTTTTCATCGATTTCAAATTTGATCTCAACCCGGTCAAAGGCGATGGAGCCTTTTTTAAAGCGTTGTTCGCGCAATTTTCGGGCGAGATTGTTGAGTTTTAAAATTTCGGTGGAGAGCTCTCCCCGTTGTGATTCGATGATCTCCTGTGCCTCTTCATAGGCAAATCGCCGGTCGGAGCGGATAACGGTTTTACCAAACCATTGGTTGATGATCCGGGCATCATCGGTCATCTCAAACACTGCAGAGAAGCATAGCTTATCTTCATTTGGTCTTAGGGAACAGACGCCGTTCGACAGTCTTTCAGGCAACATGGGAACAACCCGGTCGACCAGATAAACGGAAGTTGCCCGGTTTTGCGCCTCCTCTTCAATCAGGCTGTTGACCGCTACATAATGGGTAACATCGGCGATATGTACGCCAACTTCCCAGTTTTTATTTTCTAATTGCCTTAGCGATAGCGCGTCATCGAAATCTTTGGCATCGGCAGGATCGATGGTAAAGGTGGTGATGTTCCTGAAATCGCGCCGTTTTTTATACTCCTCTTCCGGGATCTCAAACGGAATTTTTTCGGCTACCTGGTCGACCTTTTCCGGGAATTTATGGGGCAGTTCAAATTCGGCCAGGATGGCGTTCATCTCGGCATTGTTATCGCCTGTATTGCCTAATACTTCAATGATTCGTCCAAATGGATTCCGGGTTTTGGGTGGCCATTCGATGATTTCGGCAATCGCTTTCTGCCCGTCTTTGGCACCGTTCAGATGCTCCCTGGCAATGAAGAGGTCGAACCCCACTTTTCCCGATGGAATCAGGAAGGCAAAATGGCCTGAGAGTTCAACTCTTCCGACAAACTGCCGGTTT
This sequence comes from uncultured Mariniphaga sp., assembly GCA_964540165.1. Taxonomy (GTDB): domain Bacteria; phylum Bacteroidota; class Bacteroidia; order Bacteroidales; family Prolixibacteraceae; genus Mariniphaga. The sequence goes on along the minus strand of CAZILU010000001.1, from coordinate 59,600 downwards.
GCCCGCTCAATAATTTCAATGACTTCTCCCTCCAGGTCCCGTTTCTTGCGACGTGCATACAACTCCACCTTAACCTTGTCACCATCAAGGGCATTATTCAGATTTTGAGATGATACCAATATGGGGCGGTTTACTTCATCGCTTATGATGTAGGCAAAACCCTGTGGTTGTAGATCAACCATGCCTGTGATTGTACCCGTTTTGGTATGAAGGCGGTAGCTTCCCCGGGAGAGCTGCTCCAGGTAACCATCATCCTTTAATTCTTCCAGTACAACGAATACCAGGCGTCGATTATCGGGATCGGTGATTCCCAACCAGGAGGAGATCTGTTTGTAGTTGATAACTTTTCCAGGCTCTTCGTAAAGCACTGAAAGAATGGCGCTTTTCAGATTTTTTTTGGTGAGGGTGGCTGTGTTTTTCAGCTTTTTCCGCAATTTATCTTTTTTATGCATAGAATCTTATTTTAATCCCTGCAAGGTACTTATTTTATCTGAATGGTACGAATAATCTTGTTTTTACCTATTTTAATCCCGATCAATATGCTTTCTTTTCAGATATTTGTATGTTTGCAGGCGTGAAAATAACTATGAAAAAGCTCAGTTTTCCATCGATTTTGTTGGCGGGATTCACCTGGATTGTGATTATTTCTTCATGTGCCAATGAGGGAATGCCGACCGGAGGACCCCGTGATTCCATTCCGCCGGTATTGGTTGAGACCTATCCAAAATACCAGTCGCTTCAATTTAGCGGAAATGAGGTCCGACTCACGTTCAATGAGTTTATTGTTCCCGATCAGGTTCAGGAGCTGCTGGTTGTCTCTCCCCCGCTCGAAAAGCGGCCCACCATCCTGACCCGGTCTAAAACGCTGATTATCCGTTTTAATGAAGCGTTAAAAAAAGATTTTACCTACTCTCTCGATTTTAAAAATGCAATTGTCGATAATAACGAACGGAATCCACTTGAGAATCTCCGGTTTTCATTCAGCACCGGCGATCGCATCGATTCGTTGCGTGTGGCCGGCCGGGTTGTCGATGCTTTTCGGCTTGAACCGGTGAAAAAGACGTTGGTTTTGCTCCATAAAAATTTGCACGACTCGGCCGCATACCGGATTCGGCCTGACTATATAGCCCGAACCGACGATGAGGGCATCTATCTGTTTGATAATCTCGCCGAAGGGAGTTACCGGATCTATGCGTTAAACGATATGAACAGTGATCTGATGTACAATGAAGGGGCGGAACAGATGGCATTTTTGGATAGCCTGGTCGTACCTTCCATGGAGTACATTGAGCAACCCGACACGCTACTTTCCGGTACCGATTCACTATTGGTATCGGGGCACATTCATTTTCATCCCGGTCCCATCTTCTTGCGCCAGTTTACCGAAGATATTTTCGATCAATACCTGAAAAGATCGAACAGGGATTCGCGGTATCAATGCACTTTTGTGTTTAATGAACCGGTTCGCGATACTTTTTCAGTTAACCTGGTTGATACTGTTGTCGATAACTGGTACGTACTGGAACCGAATGAAAAATTCGATTCGCTTACCTTGTGGTTAGCCGATACTACGATGGCATCCCGCGAGCATATCCGTATGGAGCTGGTTTATTATCAGCTTGATTCACTAAACCAGCCTTTCATACAAAGGGATACGGTAGAGATGACTTTTGCAGAGCGGGAGGAGGAGACGCGAAGAAAACGCAGGGTCCGTGATAAAGATGAGGAAGAGAACCTGCCTGTGGTCCCTCAGTTCGACTGGGTAACGAACCTAAGCAGCGCTCCTGTGGATCTCAACAGCGACCTGATGATCACCTCGCCCTATCCGGTGGCAGCATTCGATGCAGAAGCCATCCGGCTCTATCTCACTTCCGATTCGTTAAAGAGACCTGTTCCTTTCCGGTTTATGACCGATACATCTGCCTGGAGGACCTACCGGATATCGTATGCCTGGGAGAGCGGAATGGGCTATACCCTGGAGATCGATTCAGCTGCCTGTACCAATATTTTTGGCATCACCAGTAAAAAACTTGTAATGCCGTTTAAAACCAGAACCATTGATTATTATGGGATCATAAAGCTTGATCTTCGAAATCTCACCTCCCAAATGCTGCTGCAGTTGCTTGAGAACAATGAACGGGAAACCGTTCTCAGAGAGAAGATTGTTTCGGATGACCAGCAGGTTGTTTTTGACTACCTGGTGCCGGGGAAATATAAGGTTAAGGCAGTTTATGATGAGAACCGTAATGGAGTATGGGATTCTGGCAGTTTTCAGGATAAAATCCAGCCCGAGCGGGTTGCATATATCAATGAAGTGGTGAAGGTGCGTGCCAATTGGGATAATAACCTGACCTGGGATCTTACGCCCGACCCGGATTACGTAAAGAATATCAGAGACCCGGAACAGGAGGAGCAGGATCGCAAGGCGGCGGAAGAGAAGTTGCGCAGAGAGCAGCAGCAAGCGCCTTCAGGTCCGCAAACCAACCCCTTTGGGCAGGGGGGTGCAGTTCCCGGCGGAATTCAACCCGGCAGGCGATGACAGACAGGAACTCTCCTTCCATCGGGCCGGGAAAACGAAATGAAACCGGTAAAAATATTTGTTGAGAAGATAAACACGAATTGCAAATTTAATGAGATGAAGATTATTGATATTATTAACGGTTCTGAAAAGACCGTCTTTTCGTTTGAGCTGTTGCCCCCATTGAAGGGGAACGATGCATCGCATATTTACAGAACCATCGAAAATCTGATCGAATTCAGCCCCCAATATATCAATATTACGACTCACCGCGATGAGGTAGAGTTTCATGAGTTAGCCGATGGCTCGATTGTCAAACGAACGGTTCGGAAACGGCCCGGTACGGTGGCCATTGCTGCTTCTATTCAATACAAGTTTGGAATTCCTGTGGTACCTCACATCCTGTGCGGGGGCTTTACCCGGAGTGAAACCGAACATGTACTGATCGATCTTCACTTTCTGGGCATCGAAAATGTGCTGGCCTTGCGGGGTGACGGCATTAAGAATCAGCATGTTTTTATGCCCGAAAAGGAGGGACACTCCCACGCCAGTGAGCTGGTGGAGCAGATTGTTAATCTAAAAAAAGGCAAATACCTGGAAGAGGACCTTAAAAACAACACCCCGTTAGATTTTTGCATTGGTGTGGCCGGCTACCCGGAAAAACATTTTGAAGCTCCGAACCGGGAGCAGGATATTGAATTTCTGAAAAAAAAGGTGGATCTGGGAGCCGACTATATTGTAACTCAAATGTTTTTCGATAACCAGGTTTATTATGACTTTGTAAAACGGTGCAGGGAAGCCGGAATTACGGTTCCCATTATTCCGGGCATCAAGCCGATCAATATGAAGAACCAGTTGACGGTACTTCCCAAAATTTTCAGCATTGACCTGCCTGTAGAGCTCTCAAAGGCACTTGCCCAATGCAAGAATAACAACGATGCGCGGCAGGTTGGAACCGAGTGGTCTGTATATCAGGCCAAAGATCTGATTGCTCATGGTGTTCCTTCCATGCATATCTATACCTATGGTATTTCTGATAATGTCAAAGATATTGTGAAGGCAGTCTTTTAATTCCCCATTTTTACCTGGCTGTTCAGCTTATCGTTTTCAGGCTGTCTGTTAAGCTTCAGGCTATAGATCATGGCTTCAACCTGCCGGAGGAGGTTTCTTTTGTCTTTGTTCGGGGCATATACATACCCAAAGGCAACAACTACCCGCTGGTTGGCGGCATCGAGTTCAGCCAACGAGATGTATGGGCCTCCCATATAATCGTTCACTACCCGCCATAATCCGCGCATCTCGGAAGCATAGTTGCCGTGATGTTCGAGAAAGCTGGTCATTTGACTGATTCTGCGTTCGGTGGTCATAAAGCTGCCTTCTGTCGGACCGGGTACCCGGGCTTTTAACAGACTGTCGCGAATGTTTAACTGGTACTTTTCATGAAAGGCACTGTCGGAAACATAGGGGAATGTATAGACGATAATTCCCTGAGATATCTCGGGCGTTTCGTAACGCAACCAGATGAAGTCCTTTTTTTGATCGGCAATCTGATACCCGGGACCAACCTTCATCGTGATTCCGAAATCCTTGTTTAAAACGTTGAATACCTCCCGTTCGAAGTATTTCTCATAATTCATGGTGAGCCGGTTTTTCTCGGCATTCAAATAGTAAGATAAGATCCGTACTTTATTGGCATTAAAAAGAGAGGCAAAGTCGGCTTCATCTTTTGCTTCGATCGTAACGGTGGCTTGTGGACTGGCCCATACGTTGTTTTTGAAGATTACCGCCGAAGAGTCTGTCTGGCTTGAAATGCGCACCTGCAGAATGTTTCGGGTGGTTTTAAAAACACTTTTGAATGCTTCGGGCGGAACATTGATCAGGTCGAACAACGGTTCATCCTGAGGAAGAGCGATGTGGGGCTGAGCAAGGGTTTCACGGATCAGCTTTCCCTGATCACTGTCCCAGGTCTGGTTGCTAACAACAATAACCAGCTCTCCGGGTTTTCCGGTAATGCTTTTTGATATTCCGGCGGAGTCACTCTGTTCACAAGAACGTGTAAATAGCAGTATAAAAATCACTATGGCCGGGTAAAGGATGACCTGTTTTATCTTCTTCATTGCTGTGAATATTAAAACATTATGTCCTACAAAAATCTTACCATTTTTGCAGGAAGAAAAAAACGTAATGCAAAAATCCCGTTACAGCAACGTAGCGGCAACGGGATTTTTTTAATGTCCTTTTATAAGCTATTTTTCAATTTTTCCCTGGACGGAGTTTTCGTCTTCGTCATCACCCTCTTTGGTCGCCTTTTTAAACTCTTTCATTCCTTTTCCAAGACCTTTCATTAATTCGGGAATTTTACGTCCGCCGAAAAGGAGAAGAACGATAATTAGAATGATAATTATTTCCTGTGGCCCGATAATACCTGCAATTACAAATAAATTCATGACTCTATGTTATAAATGGTTTGGTGCAAAAATAGAACTTTTTATTTTAAAATGTTCCATTTATGATTTTTATTATATCATTTGCATTGGCAAAGAGTACCAATGCCAAAAGAATGATCATTCCGGTAATTTGTGCATACTCCAGGAATTTCTCCCCCGGCTTTTTTCCGGTAATCATTTCGAAGAAGAGGAACATCACATGTCCCCCGTCTAATGCCGGAATAGGCAACAGGTTCATGATGGCCAGAATGATTGAGATAAAAGCGGTCATATTCCAGAAGGAGAACCAGTTCCAGGTTGATGGGAATATATTTCCGATGGTGGCAAAACCTCCTAATGACTCGTATGCTTTGGTTTCGGGTTTGAAGAAAAGTTTAAACTGTTTCAGGTAATCTTTGGTTGTTTGTACCCCTCTTTTGATACCCGCCGGAATCGATTCCATCAGTCCATAGTTGATGGTTTCCAGTTGAAACAGTTCGGGGTGATTGAATACCGGGAAGAATCCCAGTTTACCCTCTTCGCTTACTTCAACATCACTGGTTAACGGGGCTCCGTTACGGAGAATATTCAGGGCGACAACCTTACCCTTTTTCGCCTGCAGGTAGTCGGAAAACTGATCGTAAAATTCGAATCTGTTGCCGTCTATATCGACAAAAACATCTCCTTTTTGAAGTCCGGCCGCTGCTGCCGGTGACGCCTCAACCACTTTCCCTACCTGGATATCGAACGGTTTTCGCCAGGTTAAAACCTCCTTGCTTTTAAGCAGAATCGCCAGGTCGGCGTCGGATATTTCTACCTCCACCACCTTGCCTCCACGCTCCACTTGCACAGATCGGGCGTTGTCGAGTACTATGGTTGGCACGATTTTCATGAAGTTATCGATCTGTTTTCCATCGACCGAAAGAATTTTGTCACCATTTTCAAAGCCCACCGCTTTTCCGGCCTCACTGACCTCAATTCCATACGTTACGTTTTTGGTGGGGAGATAGGTTTCGCCCCATGCGTAAAGTACGCCGATATAGATGATCAGGGCGAAGATGAAGTTCATCATCACACCGCCCAGCATGATCAGCAGCCGTTGCCACGATGGTTTAGAGCGGAATTCCCAGGGCTGGGGTGGTTGGCTCATCGCCTCTTTGTCCATCGATTCATCGATCATTCCCGATATTTTCACATAGCCGCCCAACGGAAGCCAGCCTACGCCATATTCGGTTTCACCTTTTTTCATTTTGAAGAGTGAGAACCATGGATCGAAAAAGAGGTAGAATTTCTCTACCCGTGTTTTAAAGATTCGTGCGAACAGAAAGTGTCCAAACTCGTGTAATACAACCAGAATTGACAGGCTGAGAATGAGTTGTCCGGCTTTTACCAATATTGTCTCCATCAGTTATTTACTTTTTTTACGCGTTGATTTATGTTAACAGTTGAGCTATGCTTCTTGTTTCAGCATTGGTCTCGATCAGGTCGTTTATCTCCGGCTTTTCAATGAATGGCATCTTCTCCATGGTCTTTTCAATAATATCGGACATCTTTAGAAAGGGGATTTTTTCTTCTAAAAATGCCTGCACGACCACCTCATTGGCGGCATTCAGTATGCAGGGAAGGTTTCCTCCCGCCTCCATGGCCTGAAAAGCGAGGGCAAGATTACGAAAAATTTTCGTATCGGGCTGCTCAAAATGGAGTGTAGGATAGTCGAATATATTAAAACGGGGAAATTGATTCGGGATCCGGTAGGGGTAACCCAGGGCATATTGAATGGGCAGTCGCATATCGGGGAGGCCTAATTGTGCTTTTACGGAGCCATCTTCAAACTGAACCATCGAGTGGATAATCGACTGCGGATGTACAACAACTTCAATTTTAGAAGCCGGGGTACCAAAGAGCCAGTGCGCTTCGATGGCTTCGAATCCCTTGTTCATGAGAGAAGCTGAGTCGATGGTTATTTTTGCTCCCATATCCCAATTGGGGTGGTTAAGGGCGTGGGCTACGGTAACTGCCTTCAGTGCTTCGATCGATTTTCCCCGGAACGGACCACCCGAACAGGTGAGGAGAATCTTTTCAACCGGATTGAAGAGCTCTCCGGCCAGGCATTGAAAGATGGCTGAGTGCTCGGAGTCAACCGGAAGGATCGGGATCTCTTTTTCGCGGGCCAGCCGGGTAATGTTCTCTCCGGCAATGACCAGGGTCTCTTTGTTGGCCAGGGCGATTGGCTTTCCGGCGTTTATCGCATGCCAGACAGGAATCAGTCCGGAGTATCCGACCATGGCTGCAACAACCAGGTCAATGCTCTCCATTTGTACAACCTGGTTCAAAGCATCCATGCCGGCATATACCTTCACCGCATCATGCTGCAGCGCTTCAGATACCAGTTTGTATTTATCCGGATTACCGATAACCACTGCGTTGGGTTGAAATTTTTTAGCCTGGGAAATCAGCAGATCGACGTTGTTGTTGGCAGTTAATACTTCAACTTCAAAGAGATCGGGATTGTTCTCAATAACTTCAAGCGTCTGCTTTCCAATGGAGCCTGTGGAGCCTAATATAGCAATTCGTTTCTTCATAAACTAAAAGTCAATGTATTTCTCCGGGTCAAGGGCGGTTCCATGGTGCCACAATTCAAAGTGCAGATGGGGACCGGTGGTCAGCTCTCCGGTGTTGCCAATGATGGCAATTGCCTCTCCCGCTTTGATGCGATCTCCCTTCTTTTTCAGGAGTACCGAGTTGTGTTTATATGCCGAGATCAAATTAATATCGTGCTGAATAAACAGGACATACCCTGTCTCCAGGGTCCAGCCGGCAAAGATCACGGTTCCGTCCATGATGGCTGAGATTCGTGCATTGGGTTCACTGACCAGATCAACACCCAGGTGGTCGGGGGTCGATTTAAACCGATTGGTGATAATCCCTTTTACCGGAACGAAAAAATTGATCTGACTCAGATTAAGGGTTCTTGCGGAGGGAGGATCGATCGACAGACTGGTCTGTTCAGCCAATAACTTATCCTGAAATACCGAGTCGTGATTGTAATTTTCAATCTTGGTGAAGTCGTGCGGAACCATGGTGTCGGGATGGAGAAAGTTCTGTGGAACCTCTCCCGAAATGATGGCCTGAATATCGTTAAAAAACCGATCGCGCTTATAGAGTTCATTTTCGAGCGAATCAATCTTTAGAGCCGTTGCAATCAGCATTTGGCGGTATTCGGCCTTTGGATATCCGGGGATGTACTCACGCAGACCTGTTGTGGCAATGATCAGAATGACCACGATCATCATCACCGCCGACAGAATGCTCATGATGGTAAATACCTTCAGCCGGGTTAGCTTGATGCTCCAAACCGATTGAAAAGTAGTGTCGTTATATATAATAAGCCGATAGCGGTCGTTCAGCTTTTTAATCAGTAATTTCTTCACTTCAGCTCTCTTTTTATTTGAGAGCTACAAATTTAGCAAGAATTGAGTAAACAACCTTCTCTTTAGGCTTTTTTAACCAACTTTATGTCAATTGCATCGTTACCGGGTTAACGATTGTTTTGGGAAATATTATCTTTGCCGGTTTATACATAATTTGATTTAGTACGATGAGAAAATTGTTTTTTGCGGTTGCTTTTGCCGTGATTTTTATTGGGAAAGGGGTTGCCGATGAAGGGATGTGGCTCCCTTCGTTAATTCATAAATTGAACATTTCAGAGATGCAGCGAATGGGTTTTCGACTCAGTGCCGATGATCTCTATCATATAAATAATGCCAGCCTTAAGGATGCTGTTGTAGCTCTCGACCGCGGTTCCTGTACCGCTGAGCTGATATCTGCCGAGGGATTGCTGTTGACCAATCACCATTGCGGGTATGGTGAAATTCAGAGCCATTCAAGCGTGGAGAACGACTATTTGAAAGAGGGTTTCTGGGCGATGACCCGGGAGGAGGAGCTTCCCAATCCGGGGAAGAGTGTCTCTTTCCTGATCCGTGTGGAAGATGTTACCGGCAGCGTTTTGGAAGGGGTGACTGACAAGCTGACGGATGAAGAGAGGTCTGCAAAGATCCAGAGCGCCATCCGAACCATTCAGAATGAAGCGAAAGGAGATTCTCATTACGAAACGTACGTTCGCAGCTTTTTTAATGACAACCAGTACCATCTTTTTGTGGTGGAGACCTTCCGTGATATTCGTCTGGTAGGTGCCCCACCCGATGCATTAGGTAAGTTTGGCGGGGATACCGATAACTGGATGTGGCCGCGTCATTCCTGCGATTTTGCTATGTTCCGGATCTATACCGGCCCCGATGGAAAACCTGCCGATTATTCGAAAGAGAATATTCCATACCAATCGAAACGGTTTCTTCCCATCTCTATAAAGGGAGTCGGGGAGGGCGATTTTTCCATGGTATTGGGGTATCCGGGAAGCACCAACCGGTACGAAACATCGCATGGTGTGAAGTACATCATGGACGTTACCAATCCGATCCGGGTAGAGGTTCGCAATGAAAAACTGCGAATCATTGACCGATATATGAGTACCAGTCAGAAAGCGCGCATTCAATATGCATCGAAATATGCCCGAAGCTCAAACTATTATAAATATAGTATTGGTCAGAACCGGGGTTTGGAGAAACTGGGTGTTCTGGAACAGAAACGGGCTCTGGAAGCTGAATTTTCGCAATGGGTGGAAGCCGATCCGGCCAGAAAAGAGAAGTATGGAAAGGCACTGGAGATGATCGAACAGGCACATGCCAATGTTGAGATTGAGCTTGCCAGGGAGTATATGGCCGAATCGATGGTGCGTGGGCCGGAGATCTTCATGTTTGCTTACAGGGCACTGCCCCTCTATCGTTTGTTAAAAGATGAATCGGCAACCAATTCCGATTTTTTAGAGATGGCTAAAACAAGAATTTCAGCTGGTAACGACCGTTATTTCAAAGATTATCATCCCGAAACGGACGAGAAGTTGGCCGCAGCCCTCCTGACACTATATGCGCAACGGGTAGATTCCAAATACCATCCGGCATTTTTTGCCGATGTTCAGAAAAAGTATAAAGGTGATTTTGAAACGTATATGCGCAAAATGTTTAAGCAGTCGGTATTCGACCGTCCCGAGGAGTTAGCGCGGTTTCTTGAAAATCCAAAATTAAAAACGATTGAGAAGGATATGGCTTTTCGGGCTGCCAATGAGATATTTGATATGTACAGGAAGCTAAACGACCTCGCCGGGGCAAACAGCAACCTGTTGGAGACCGGCAACCGGCTTTTTCTGGCCGGACTGATGGAGATGCAGCAGGATAAAACGTTTTATCCCGATGCTAACTCTACCATGCGCCTTACTTACGGGCGGGTCCGCGATTATGAACCACGCGACGGAGTGATCTATAAATACTATACGACTGTTGATGGATATCTCGAAAAGGAGATCCCGGGTGACGATGAGTTTCATGTTCCGGATCGGATGAAATCATTGATTCAGAATCGTGATTTTGGACGATATGCCAACGAAAATGGCCAACTGAATGCCTGTTTTATTTCAGATAATGATATTACGGGCGGAAACTCAGGCAGCCCCGTGATCAATGCCAACGGCGAGCTTATCGGCATTGCCTTCGATGGGAACTGGGAGGCAATGAGTGGCGATATTGCCTTTGAACCTGAATTGCAACGTTGTATTAATGTCGATATCCGGTTTGTATTGTGGGTGATCGATCACTATGCCGGGGCAAGCCATCTGATTGACGAGATGCATATCGTGGATTAACTTTTCAGAATCCGCTAGTTGCGGGATGCTGCCACATTACAGAGAGATTTCTCCTCGGGTACTCGTCGAAATGACAGCTGCCCGAATGTCGAAATGACAACTTCCTTCCTTTATGAATGACATGACGCCAGGTGTTGTTTCATGCCCGGTCATCATTTGGCTAATATCGTACAAATTATTGCTAATATTTTAAAAAATATTGGGTAAACATTACTTAAATTTGTTTAAATTATCCAAATAACTAATCCCGGCATTTCCGGGTCCGGCTATGAGATAAAAAATCATTCCTATGAAGAGAGAACTGCGAATAAACCATCTCCCCGGGCAGGAATTTAAACTCATTATTTATCGAAGGTATTTAGTTGCACTTGTAGTCTGTTTTATTGCATTGTTTCTGCCATCCTGTAATACGACTGATTCCTTATCATCGATGGAAAGAAAGATCGTCAAAAATATACGGAAAGCTACGATTACACGGGCTGATTCCCTTCTTGCAGAGCCTCCGGTTACAATAACTGCATTCAGGTGTCCTTTTAGTGCGGGTGAGATTAATGACTATTGGTCGCCTGGTGACTACTGGTGGCCTGATCCGTTGAATCCGGAGGGACCCTACATCCGAAGGGATGGTGAGACCAATCCCGATTTTTGTTACGATCACCGGCTCTGCATCATCCGGCTGAGTGAAATCACTGCGACACTAACCTCTGCATGGCTCCTTACCGGTAACACGAGCTATGCCCGAAAGGTCGAAGAACATCTGGACGCATGGTTCGTGAATCCGTCTACCCGGATGAATCCTCATATGTTGTATTCACAGGCTATTCCGGGCCGGGTAACAGGCAGGGGGGTCGGACTGATCGATGCTTACCACTTTGTTGAAGTGGCCAGATCTGTTGAAATACTGACCAATCATGGGGAAATCAGCGCTGACAGGGCCGTGCAGATCAAGGAGTGGTTTACACAATTTCTGGCATGGATGACTACCCATAGCTATGGAATTGATGAGATGAACCGGATGAATAATCACGGTACCTGCTGGGTGGCTGCGGCAGCAGCTTTTGCCCGTTTGACAAATAACCGGGAGAAGATGGATTTTTGTAAAGAGCGGATTAAAGCCGGTTTATTGCCTCTTCTGAGATAAAAAGTGAAAGCAAAAATATCGTTCTGATACTGAACGATATGAACGTTCAACAGCACGATGAGGCATATTCCGTTCACGGAACCGACCGTTTGCTGACAATCACCGGGAAAACGCCACGCGCACTGCTGAACGGGGTATATGGATGGCTGGAGGAGATGGGGGCCGGATTTTACCTTTCATTTGAGTCACTGCCTGATCATTATACCAGAATTGACCTGTCCAGATACCATTTTGCAGATTCTCCGGAAGTTAAAGAACGCATTATATTTAACTGGCACAACTTTTTAAGTGGTTGTTCTTCCTGGGATTTTTCGGAGTGGAAGGAGTGGATCGATCAATCGTCCAAAATGCGTTTTAACACCATTATGGTACATGCCTATGGTAACAATCCGATGTTCACTTACACTCTTAATGGCAGGGAAAAGCGAATCAGTCCGTTGCCCTCGACACATGGCGGGCGTGATTACGGTACCCACGATTTGAATGATGTCAGACGATTGCATGGCGGTGACCTGTTTGATCACCCTGTTTTTGGGGCAACTATGGCCAGGGAGGTGAGCGAAACGCATACGAAGGAGGTTCAGCAGATGATGTTTGATGTATTTGAACATGCCAAAAGGCAGGGGATGAATATCTGTTTTGCTCTTGATTTTGACACCAATCCGGCTAATCCCCAGGCGTTGATCACCCAATTGCCTGTTTCGGCACGTTTCAGTCTGCCGGTAGAGAGAAATGACTATTCCGGAAGATTTTATGACACAATTTTTTGGCTGGCCAATCCCGACACTCCCGAAGGATATGCTTTTTATCGCAGTCAGGTACAGACATTGTTGGACACCTATCCGCAGATAAATCAAATTGCCTTATGGATGCGACACAAAGGATCATTTGAGTGGCTATTTTAGATAAATTAAACCTGAAATTCTTAACGGATAATGGTTTAAAACATGTGGTCTATTTTAAACGCATGGAGCAGTTTTATGGCAACTTCTATCGAACGGAAAATGCTTATCAAAATTCATTGCGTTTTCTTGCTGAAGGCGATGTGGAGAATTCCATTGAATCGATCAGGAGATGTCAACCGGAGCAGATCATTGAACAATTTGCCTCCGGTGTGGCAGCGAAAGGCATTACCAAAGGGGAGTCGGGATTGATTATCAGTTTGAACCTTGGATGGCTTCCCTATATAGAAAATCAGAAACAAGCACTGGGAGAGAAACCAATTATAATCTTTTGCGTATCTTACCATCGATAATGTATCAACCGGATGAGTCAAATCAATAGTATGAATACATAAAATCGATTTACTATGAAACTAAAACATTTGCTTTCGTTTTATTTGATGATTTCCATCACCGGTGTTCTGAATGCACAGAATTATCCGGAAGGCGTTTATCGTTCGCTGGTAATAACCGAGACATGCCTTGCTACATCGGCTTCCGGATTCGTTGAGATCACCAACATGGGAGATAAGGCTGTCTGGTTAGGTGGGTTTAAACTGGCTTTTTCAGTGGGAGGTGATTCCGGTAATTTTCAGATTTTTGATGTTTGGAATGATGTATGGGGATCAACATATAATCAATATATGTTTCTTCCCAACCGGATGCTTGCACCGGGAGAAAGCTTTGTGATTACCGGAGCTTATGATCTGGGTCCGAGAATATATAAGGAGACACTTGGCAGGGGTGCCGGAGGCAGTGAACGGCCCAAGCAGCCTGAATTTTATGAGGTTGCCGATAAGCTGATTCATTACTATGAGCCTGTTTTGGGTGTGGCCATGCCCGGAGACAGTGTCACAACGCTTTATAATGATCCGGAACAAACCGTTCAGAAGGGATTTAATCCTTATGTGAGAGGTTTTTTTAATCCACAAACAACCTGCAGTTATGTTTACCTGGAACATCATTACACCGAAGGTGACTCGGCTGTTGTGGACCAGGCAGGCGGTGTATTTGACAACAATGGCAGAAACCGTCAGGTATTTGCATACGATGTAGCCGGGGTTGTACAGGCCACAGGCAGGTCTGTTCTGGTGCGTAAATACGGTGTAAATCAGGGGAACCTTGATTTTGCAAATGCCCGGGGGATAGGCCTGGGCGACTCGGAATGGATGCCGGCTGTCAGACCGCTTCCCGGAGACAGATTGAATTATTCCGGGTGGCAATGGCGCGACATGTGGTGGACGGTTGGTAACCACGGCGATTATGTACTGGATGGGAATACGCTTGAGTCGGAAGTGATTGAAGTGGATTATGACAATAAACGGCTGACGGTTCCGTGGGGTACGCTTCGGCTGGATGAGATCATGCGGCACATGAAGAGAAAGCCGGGGATCAGCTGGGAGTACCATCTGAATGATAGCCGTTCCGATTCTCTTTACCGTTCAGCCCAAACCGGAGACCGGCTGACGGTATATGTTTACGGCAGGGAGTTACAAAGCGCAACCTTTGATATTTTGGTTAAAGAGCCCACAGCTGATGATAATATCGTTATCCCGATCGATCACCAGAATGCCATTGGAGCAGTTACCACCCGTATGCAGTACGGAATTCTGAGCTGGCCCAGGGTAACCCGGCATCCATCCGGAACAGATACAATTACCGGCAGTGGATATGGATTGCCCTATGCTCTTCGAAGCGATACTCTGTTGAAATATCTTGAAAAACCTTCCGGAGCCCGGTGGGAGTTTGTCTGGGCCAATGGAATTGCCAGGCCCGACCTGATGGAGGGTGATAAGCTGAAGGTTATTTCCGAAAGTGGAAAAGTAAAGGAGTACTATATTCAGATGCAAGCGTATAGTCCCGAAACAAATGCCAATCTATCTTCGATTACCTGGCCCGATATACCCGAATTTTATAAAGGTCTATTTGGCTGGAAGGGAGATACCATTCCCAATTTTAACTCCTCCAATTATCAGTATGTGATTGAGGTGCCTTTTGATGTTCAAGTGATTCCTGCCCTGGTAGCCCAGCCGGCAAGTGTTAATGCATCGGTCGTTGTTACCCGGGCAAAAAACCTGACAGGTACCCGGGAGGATCGAACCGTAACGTTTGAGGTAAGTGCGGAACTCGATACGATCCGGAATGTGTATACCGTTGAGTATGTAAAGGAGAAACATCCCAACGATATAGAACCTTTTTTTGCCGATCCCATCATTTCCGAGGTGCTCATTGACTGCCCGAACGGGAATCACTATGTAGAGCTTGCCAATCCGGGCAACCAGCCGCTTGATTTACGTAACTACCTGATATCCGTGAGAAGAAGCACAAATATAAATGATGGCCTCACCTATGGGGGCTGGTCATTACGGTATACTTCTTATATTCCCGGATTAAAGTATGTTGACGAAGCTACCTGGGCTGTGACTCCCAAGATTATGATACCCGATATCCATGTCAATCCCATCATTCCCGGCGGAGGGACCTTCGTGATGGCAACCATCACCAGAAATTATGTCAGCAGCACCACGATACCTTATATATATGACAAGCATTACGATGTTCAGTTTGCCAATGGGGAGGCCCCTGATATCTACAATCCCTGGAATGAAACCGTACAGCATCACAGCGGAGGCGGCCGGCCTTGTGTCGGTCCAGGGAATATGGGAGGTTATCTGGTTTTGTGGAAAGTGTTGAATGACTCTGTTAAGCTTGGTAAAAAGCCGGTGGGCGATCCCAACGACTATGAGGTGATCGATATTTGTGGTATGCCCGATGGCGTTCCCTGGGTTGTGGGAGGAGTTAAAATGAATAAAAATGAAAAGATCACCCGTAAACCGGAAGTCTATCAGGGGAATTCCGAACTTCAGGCCTCTTTTGGTACGAACGCGGATGACAGCGAATGGATCTGGACCGACAGAAATTATTGGCGGTCGCTCGGATTCAGCAGTACGGAATCTTATTTCATGGCAGCTCAGGATCTGGGTCAGCACTACATGGTACCGGCTACTCATTATAAATCGACCGTTACATCATCGGTTTATAAAGTAAGTGAGGGCTATGGCCCGGATGAGGTGATCTTTGGTGTAAGATCATCTACAAAGGCTGTTGATTTTCTGGCCAATGTTAACAAAGAGAATCCCGGGCAAACGCTGAAGGTGCTATCTTCGGTTGATGGATCTGAGCTGGCAATGGATGCTTTGTTGGGAATGAATGATATTCTGGAGGTAATATCTGCCAACGGCGTTAATACCACCCGTTACCGACTCGATGTAACCAGCGAGGGTTTAGGCTCCAATGCATACCTGACTTCCGAACGCTGGAACATCACGGTTGAGGTTAATCCTAAAAGTAGTGCCGAAGGTCTTATGGATGCCGGAACGGGATCCATTGCCGGATTTGAATATGGGACAACCATCCGGACCATTGTCGATAATGTAACCGTTCCCATGGGTGCTACGTTAGCCGTGATCAACGGAAATGGGGCATACGTACCCTTTAAGATCCTTAATTTTGATACCGCCTATGTGGATGTTACCGTGAATCCCGACATTTATTTTGATGTATTAGCCGAAGACGGGAAGACCCGGATGGTGTATCAATTAAAACCCAATACATCGGCCGGTGATGCCTTTATCCTCTCGGATGTCTATTTGGTTTCACAATTGGAAAACCTGATAAATTATGTTCCCCGTGGGATTAGTGTTCCATCGTTTTTGACAAATTTGATCCCCTCATTAGGGGCCTCTTTAACGGTTGTTGATAAGATGGGATTTGAACGGATTAACGGAAACATCAGGGAAGATGATAAGATTGTAGTGACGTCGGCCAATGGAAACACCACCCGGGTTTATCATATCGCATTCAGAGCAACGGAATCTATACCGTATGTTACCTACCTGGCCTACGTGTTGTCTGAAGCTTATCTTGTGGATCAGGTTAACAATATGATTTCGGCCGGAATCATGCCGTTGACTGCCTTTACACTCGTCGCGGATTTTCATTCTTATATTTTACCAGCTCCGGGAGCATCCGTTGTCGTGGTTGATTCCAACGGAATTGAAAAAAGTTCGGGCGATCTAAATGGTGGTGATCAACTAAGGGTGACATCAGCCGATGGAAAGATCGTGGTATTATATCAATTGAATCTTGATCTTACTTCAGCAAAAGACCGTTTGGAAGCGAAGATCGGAATCTATCCCAATCCAACGAATGGAAAGATCACGGTAACCGGGGTTAAGTCAGGGTACCGGATTCGTATTTTTAACGCCACTGGTAGCATTGTACAGGCGATAATTGCCGATAAGACGCCGGAAGTGCTTTCAATTGAATCCATGCCATCCGGAATCTATTTTATTGAGGTGAGCAACGGAAACAGATTACTTAACCGGTTTAAAGCATATAAATTGTAATTTTATATACCGGGAGCCACCACAAAAAGATGACTCCCGGTATATCATGCAATATGGAGATATTTTACCGCGTTTGAATTGTTTACAACGGTGATTCTGAAAAGGGAAGGAATTTCATGCGCTTTAATTTTTTTTATTTCGAATGAAAAATTTGTTGATAAGACCCAAATGTATTATTATTGTGCCGGTTTATTCACAATAATAAAGAAATTTTAACAGTTGTTAAATCGTACAGGACCGATCGAGTAGCTTCGGATTAAGTGAAAGAGTAATATATCAACACATGAAGAGAGAGTTTAGTTTTACTTATTTGAAAAATTTTAAATAAAATGGTTAAAATAAAAGCACTATTTTTTCCAGCCTTAATTGTTTTAGCACTTATAACCAGTTGCCAGGACGATCTACAGGATAAATATCAGAGGCCTGAATGGCTGGCCGGAAAAATTTACACACAGATGCTTGAGCTGCCTGAGATTTCAACATTTGTCAAGTGTGTTGAGTTGACCGGGTATGACAAGATCTTGGATGTATCGGGTAGTTACACGGTATTTGCACCCTCTAATGAAGCATTCAATGCATTCTTTGCCGCGAGTAATAAATACAACTCGATCGAAGATATTCCGTTGAACGAGCTGAACCGGATTGTGAAGTACCATATTGTACAGAATCCCTGGTCGAAACAGCAGTTGCGTTCGTTGGATGTTTTTGGATGGATCGATACTCTTGATATCCGGAATAACCAGCCTGGTGGTTTTAAACGTGAGACGTTGCTTTTAGAAAGGAATCAGAAGTTCGGAGTGAACTGGCTGAGAGGAATTGGGCCGGTTATCGTCGATACAACTCAAACGGGATGGTATCGAAGGGTTGTCACTGACTCCCGTAAATATGTGCCTCTTTTTTATCCCGAATATCTTAATATATATGAGTACACGGGTAACGACTATGAATTCTATTTCAACAGGCCGTTTGAGGGAGGGAATAATATCTATTTTGGTAATGGGAAGATTGTTAGTGATGAAGTATTCTCAGAAAACGGATTTATCTATGTGGTTGATGCCGTGGTTTCTCCTTTGAAAAATGCTTACGAAATCATGACCGATCCGGAGAATTCGGTGGATTACGATCAGTTTTTCACCCTGGTTAATGAATTTGCCCGTTTCGCCTATAACCGCGAAAAGACTTTTGAGCAACCGGGTGCAGACCTGGGTTATGAAGTTGATTCACTGTTTGATCTTGACTTTCCCGAGTTAACGTTTGACCTGTCGAATGAGTTGACATCGCCACCGGCAGATGCTTATGGTATGCCTGCAAACGTCACATTCCGTTATCATCATGGCATACTGGTTCCCAACGATCAGGCTTTTGAAAGCTTTGTTAATGAGTATATAAAAATCCCCGGTGGTTGGGGAACCCTGGAAGGGGCACCACGGCATATCCGAAGGATTATTGCCAACAGTCATATGTCGGAATATCCGCTATACGCCACCGATCTTCAGAGAGGATTTACCAATGGGGAGATTGATGTGGTTGAGCTTGATCAATCAACCATTATACAGAAGCAATTTGGCAGTAATGCTACGTTTCTTGGTCTGAATAAGGCTATTGTTCCCAGAGCATTTAGCAGCGTTACCGGTCCGATATACCTGCGTCAGGGATACACTAAGGTGATGATGGCTATCGAAGCAACCAAATTATTGCCGACACTGAAGAGAAAAGGACAAAATTATTTGCTCTTTGTAGAGTCAGACAGTAATACTTCGCAGGACTCTTCACTACTTTATTCCACTATCGATGGGCGGTTTTCCACCATTTCCACTTCCGGCGATGGTACCTTTGTCGAGTACCGGTTGAACAACCGCGATTTAAGGACCCTGTTATTGACGCATGTAGCCATTGAAAAGCCCAAGGGACAGGCACGGAAGGAGTATATGCTTAATATGGCCGGGAGTTACCTTATTTTTAATAATGAAACGGGTGAGGTATCTGGTACAGCTCCCACAACCGATGGTTATATGGGTATGGAAATTATACCGAACTTTCCGACTGCATTGGCTGAAACGGATAATGGTACAACATACGACATTAAAAACTGGTTCTCCTTTTCCTCGTCAAATCTGTTTACCCAAATATCAACGAACTTTCCCGAATTTCATGCCTTATTGCAAAAGGCGGGATTGTCAAAGGATAAGGAGGCAAAGTATACGTTTATTTCTGAAAGTGAAGTATATACGGTATTTGCTCCATCGGCCGAAGCTATCGCAGAGTCCGGACTCGACGCCTTGCCTATTGATGAATTGGTGAAAGTTCTTCAGTTTCATTTTATACAAGGAAGAATCCTCTTTACGGATGGAAATAAGCCGGGTGGCTATCTTGAAACGGCACGCATCGATGAAAAATCAACCCCTTTCTCTACCATATATACGCAGGTGAATGTTGAAACCGGGGTAGATGTGATACGGTTCAGGGGTAAAAACGGTTCAGTTTTCACGGAGATCAATGAATCAGAATCGACCAATTATTTAGCGGGTATTATTTATGAAAGTACCGATGACCGGGATGATGTATTTCCTTATATTGTAAATAATGCTGTCATACACCGGGTTGACAAGGTTCTTGATGTACAGGAATTGAATACAAAATAAATCAGATCAAAAATGCTAAGGTTTGTGAACGATATGAAAAATATTAAGACGACCATCATTCTTTTCGTTGCGCTTTTAGGCTTTTTAGGTTTAAATGCCCAGGAGAAAGTCATTATCAGGGGAAGGGTAATTGATAAAGCAGATAAATCGACCATCATTGGAGCTAACATCATCGAATATGATGCCAATGAGCGTGTTATCGGGGGTACCATTACCAATGTTAATGGCGACTTTACCCTGACACTGTCTAATCCTTCCAATATTGTGAAAGTCAGTGTTATTGGATATAATGTGCAGGAGATTAAAGTAGATCCTACCAAGCCAATCATGGTAGAGTTGCAATCGTCCGATGTTGAGCTGGGTGAAGTGACGGTTACAGCTGCCGTTAAATCCGGAGGCAGCCTGGTTAATATCGATGAACGTGACCGGGCATCGTCCAGCGTTAAGGTTGACCTGATGGATATGCAGGATGTGGGTGTGGTATCTGCAGCCGATGCTCTTCAGGGGAAGGTTTCAGGTCTTGACATTATCGCTGCTTCCGGGGACCCGGGGTCGGGATCTCAGTTGGTGATCCGGGGATTAAGTTCTATGGGGAACAGCCGGCCGTTGATTGTTATCGATGGTGTACCGCAGTTCCGTGTGGCTGAAAGCTTTGACCTTAGTTCGGCCGACAGTGAAGATATCAGTAACCTGATCAATATTGCCCTCCAGGATATCAAATCGATTGAAGTTTTGAAAGATGCTGCTTCAACGGCTATTTATGGATCGGAGGGTGCTGATGGTGTGCTGCTTATTGAGACCAATAAAGGGCGCATGGGATCGGTTCAGTTCGACTATCAATATAAGAACAGTTTAAATATGCAGCCGCCGGCTATCCCTATGTTAAATGGAGATGAGTATATTATGCTTCAGCTTGAAGAGTGGCATAACAGCCGCGGAGTTTTTGATTTACCTCCTGAGATTGCCTACGATCGGGACTATTTTGATTTCTACAACTACTCTGCCAATACCGACTGGATTGGTGCTTTGACGAAAAACGGGATGACACACGACCACTACTTCAGTATTTCCGGAGGTGGTGAGAAAACCCGCTACTTTACCTCATTTAGCTATGTTGATGAGGGAGGTACTACCATTGGTACCTCTGCAACCCGTTTCTCAACGCGTGTTAACCTCGACTATTTCCTGTCAAGAAAGCTGCTTTTCCAGGTGAAGTTCAACTATACCAACAATTTTGTTGAGGGTAACCTCTCTTTAAGCAACCGGAATGTGCGCGAGATGGCTTACATCAAGGCTCCCAATATGACTATCTGGGAGTATGACACTTACGGGAACCTGACGGGTGAATATTTTACACCCATCAACAGTTACCAGGGGAGTGGCACCACCTATTATAACCCGGTAGCTCTGGCTAATGATGGCATTAACGACAACACACAGAACCGGCTGGAGAATACATTCCTGTTGCAGTATCGTTTTAACGACTGGCTGGTTTTCCGGGAAACTGTATCTTTTCAGTTCCAGGGAACGCAATACAATGAGTTCAGACCATACAACACCTTGGGCGCCGACTGGTTGAATACCAATATGAACTATGCCCGCGAACGGAATAACCTCGATCAATCCCTGAGAACAGAAACACAGTTAACGTTTGGTTCTCCATTTAAAAATAAAGACCATCAACTTTCGGGAGCGTTGACCTGGATCACCAATCAGACTGAATACGAGCGTCTTGATATCCGTTCCGACAGATTACCCAGTACTCAGATCCAGGATCCGGCTGTTGTTTCACAGAATAACTATACCGGTACTGATGAGGGACAGAGCCGCTCTATCAGTGGTGTTTCCAATGTGAACTACAAGTATAAAGACCGCTATATGGTACAATCCATTCTCCGGGCCGATGCCCATTCGACGTTCGGTGTCAATAACCGTTGGGGTCTTTTTCAGGGTGTATCTTTGGGATGGCGTTTCACCAGTGAATCGTTTCTTAGTTCGTTCGACTGGCTGGAAGAGAGTATGTTAAGGGTAAGTTGGGGTGTTTCTGGTCGTCAGCCAAAAGATGTTTACGGCCGGTTCGCCACCTACGAAACTACATCTACCGGTAGTTATATCTTAAATCCTTCCGTGGCCCCTTCCAGTATTCAGCTTGATAACCTGAAGTGGGAGACCATCACCTCTTACAATGCCGGTCTCGAACTGAACCTTTTTAATAACAATGTATATCTGGAGGGTGATATCTATAAAAAAATTACCACCGATATTTTGTTTGGTGGAACCAAAACATCAGATTACTATCTTATTCCATACTCTTCCGGGTACTCCGGACTGAAATGGTTTAACGGAGGAGAGATGGAGAACTATGGCTGGGAGTTGATGGCCGATTTCAAAATTATCCGGAAAAAGGATATGCTTTGGTCAGTTAACTTTAATGTATCTCAAAATGTCAATTCATTTAGCAAGTTGCCTCCCAATTATAATACCGAAAAGTCTACTTCGATCGGAAATGGACAGTATCCGCGACGTGTTGTGGAGGGTGAACCCATCGGTTCTTTCTTTGGATTCCGGTACCTGGGCGTTTGGGCACGCGACGAAGATGTATTGGCCAGAGATGCCGACGGAAATATACTTTACGACAATGAAGGCAGAGCCCTTCCTTTGCGGTACAGAACCAGCTACACTTTTAAAGGAGGTGATCCGATTTATGAAGATGTTAATCACGATGGGCAGATTGATCTCAATGATGTGGTCTATCTGGGCGACTCAAATCCCAATTTCATTGGTGGTTTTGGTACTTCCGCGAAGTATAAAAGTTTCGACTTCTCGGTAAGTTTCCATTACCGTATTGGATTTGATATTATTAACCAGGTGGCCATTGATACTGAGGGTATGAATAACCGGAACAACCAGAGCAAGGCGGTTTTAAACCGCTGGCGCATTCAGGGGCATGATGAGGTGGGTATGCTGCCGCGTGCCTATATGAACCATCCGGCCAATAACCTGGGATCTGATCGTTACGTGGAAAGGGGCGATTTTGTTCGGTTGAATAATATTAAGGTTGGTTACCAGATGAATCGTGAACTTTGCGAACGCCTGGGAGTTCGAAAAGTTAATGTGGCATTGAGTGCCCGTAAGCTCTTTACCTTCACCAACTATTCAGGTCAGGACCCCGAAGTTGGACAGGATGCGAGCGATCCATTCTGGATTGGTGTGGATAAGGCCAAAACACCGCCTCCCAAAATTGTTACGCTGAGTGTGGCTGTTGGATTTTAATAATCTGTAGTATGAAACAATTTAAACAGATATTATTGATAATCAATATCCTGGATTAAGATTAATGCGAGTTTGGTGATATGCCGCAAAAAATATAATTTTAATGAGATGAAAGCGAAAGTAAAATATTTTTTAGTTACCCTACTGATTTTTATGCAGTTCTCCTGCAACGAATGGATGAATCTCTATCCCCCTGCCGGTTTGATCAGAGAGGAGTTCTGGAAAACCAAAGAGGATGTTGAATCGGTTTTGATGGCCTCCTACGAATCGTTTGCCGCGCTGAACCGACTTCTTTTTATACATGGTGAGATCCGGGGCGATATGGTGATCGGTGACTCCAACCAACCCAACAACGAACGGTTAATTGCCGAATGTAATATATATTCGGATAATGCGCTTAGCAACTGGTCGGATTTCTATACGGTAATTAACTATGCGAACGAAGTGATCAAGAATGCTCCGGATGTTTTGGAAGTAGATCCGACTTTTACCGAGTTTCAGATGTTGGGTTTTATGGCAGAGGCCTATTTTTTGCGAAGTCTGACCTACTTTTATCTGGTACGGATCTACAAAGAAGTTCCGCTTATTTTAGAACCCAGCGATACGGATAATGTTGATTTTTATGTCAGTAAATCTTCTGAAGATGAGATTTTGGATCAGATTGTTAAAGATTTACAAGATAATCGTAAGTATGCACCGGCCATTGGGTATTTTCCTTTCATTGAAGAGAATAAAGGACGCGCTTCGCAGGCTGCCTTTGATGCCTTGTTAGCCGACATTGCATTGTGGCGTTTTGATTACGAAGCTGTTATAGCGAATGTTGATAAGATTTATAATCCGCAGGTTGTCAGCGAAGAGAATCCACAGCAGTTTTTTCTGATGCCTCCCGGACTTTGGTTTGAGCTTTATGATCCGGGGAACTCTCTGGAGAGCATTTTTGAGATACAGTACAACCAGAGCCGCAGTCAGCGTAATGTCACTTATACGCTGACCGAACGTTCTTCTGCTCAGTACGACCCCAGTGTAAAGGCGATCAGCCTATTCTCATTCGATTTTGCTTTGGAGTTGGTTCGTGGTGAGAATGCTTCTATCCGAAGATACTCAGAGACCGATTATATTATTTGGAAGTATGTAGGATCTGCTGCCGATGGAAGAACTTTCCGTTCAAGCTCAAATTATTACAGTGCCAACTGGATTATCTACCGCTTAGCCGATCTGTTGCTGATGAAGGCTGAAGCGCTGTCGCAACTCGAACGTTATTCTGAAGCCATGGAGATTATCAATGAGATCAGGGAGCGTGCTGAAGTACCTGCCATTGTTATTCCCAACACCCGAATTGCTTTTGAAGATGCCATTCTGGAGGAGCGACGTCTGGAGCTCGCATTTGAAGGCAAACGATGGTTTGACCTGCTTAGAATGGGGCGACGGGATGACTTTGCCCGTAAGGAGGAGTTAATCAATATCATTATTGAAAATGTCCCTTCTACGCAGAAGAGAATCCTGGCTGCTAAGCTAACCAACCCGAATGGTTGGTACATGCCTGTTTATGAACAGGAGATTGATAGAAATCTGAATTTGGTTCAAAACCCATATTATAACAATTAAGATGAGAAAATTAACATATATTTTAGCATTGTTGATGGCAGTCGGGCTCATTTCATGCAAAGATGATCCTGTTATTGCCGGTTTTGAGGATATGAGGGATATGACCATTTATGATTATATTACTGATAATCAGGTTGAGTACTCTCATTTTCTTACTATTTTAGAAAAGGCTGGTATTGATAAAACGTTGTCAGCCTATAATCCGCAGGCAACCGGATATACGCTGTTTTTGCCGGGAAATGAAGCTGTAATGAATTTCATATCAGAGCGTCCTGAGTTTAACTCCCTGGATGATCTGTTAAATGATGAAGCATTTGTTAGCGGACTGGCCCGGTATCATGTTATCGAGCGTTCGTTCAGAACCAACGCTTTTCCCTTTGGTTCATTTCCGAATGCTACGCTGTCGAAAGATTATCTGACGGTGAGCTTTATTATTGAACCGGATACCTCCTATTATAAAATCAATAACCAGGCCGCTGTTATCGGACCTAATATTGAGGTTTCCAACGGCTATGTCCATATTATTGAGGAGATGCTTACTCCGGTAGTTTATACCAGTTATAGCTGGTTGCAACTAAATGCCGATTGTTCCATTTTCCGTGATGCCGTTGAGCTTACGGGTATCCGGCCCTTTATCGATATAAACCTTAAACTGCCCGATCAGGAATTTGGTGAACCGGTGACACTGCTTGTCGAGCCCAACAGTACGTTTAATAAGTTCGGAGTTCACTCAGTACAGGATCTAGCAGCCATGATCAGTCCGGGTAACAGCGATTATACCAATCCGTTAAATCCTCTGTACAGCTTTATGGCCTACCATGTGTTGAATAACCGAATGTTCATTAATGATTTTGAAGGGAAGGCAACCAATTATAATACTTTTTCTGAGGTTCCGATCTACATCGATGGTACCGGTCTGGAGATCGGTATTAACCGGGGAAAACAGGTATTTGACACCATTGTATCGGGTGCCGATTCTACGATTATTGATTATATCGGAATTCTTTACGATGAGAGTAATATAACCACCCAGAGTGGCGCTATCCATTTCATCGACCGGATTATGACACAGCAGCCTGCTTCCCGTTCACAGATCGATTACCATTGGAGGGAAGAGGCGGTGATCAATACCATCCGCGGAACCATTGGTACGTATAACCTCGAACAGTACCGAAATGATTTGAAACGGTTACAGTGGTCGGGTGCCGAACTGTTTTTTATTCGCGAAGGAACGGAATCGCTTGCTGCCAGCGATGACTATCTGCGCATTAACGGAGATTTTGAGATTACCTATACCATTCCGCGAATTGTGCAGGGAAGATATGATATTGTTCTGAGGGCGGAATCCTATCGTGGGAACAATGCGCTTTTAGAGGTATATATTGACGGAAAAAAACTGGGTTCTATTGTCGATCTTACCTCCGGAGGAACTGCCTCCTCGCCATATAGAAGCATTACCTTAGGGTCTGTAAATTTTAACCGGTATGCCGAACATACCATTCAAATAAAATCTGTAATTCCCGGCCGTTTTTTCTGGGATTATATTCGCTTTGTTCCATCCTAAAAATTGTATAACCGATGAAATTTAAAGTTTATATATTATTCGCTATGGCCCTGCTGGTTACGGTTAGTTGTAGCCAGCACTGGGAAGATCATTACGATGTGTATCCTGAAACCGTTAATAAAAATGTTTGGGATGCTGTCCAGGCTGATCCGGAAGTTTCTGATTTTGTGCAGTTATTGAAAGATTTCAAATATGATACGCTGTTTCTTTCTGATATTGCCTATACGCTGTTTCTGCCCTCAAATCAGGCACTGGCCAGTTACAGAAATGATCACGAGATTAACACCATTCTTCTGAATTATCTGATATCTCCCCATATGATCCATCTGGGCAGTATTGATCAAAAGAGAAAGATTCAGACCCTGGGAGAAAAGTATGCTCTTTTTGAAGATGACGGGAGTTCTATGGCATTCGACGGAGTTCCGTTGGTGGATGAGAGTCCGCTCTATATAAACGGAAAATATTTTGTCATGGATGAGGTCCCCGGTGTTAAACTCAATATTTATGAATACTATCAGCTGAATAACCCGATATTAATGGATTATATTGATAGTCAGGACTCCATCGTACTTGACCGGCAAAAGAGTAAACCGATCGGGTTCGATGATCAGGGGAGAACTGTTTATGATAGCGTAACAACCATTATTAATAAGTTTGAAAGGGCCTATTTTCCTGTGAAGCAGGAGTTCAGGAGCAATACCGCTACCATTGTCTTTCCGTTGGAAGATGACTACCAGTCGGCTCTGACCGAAATGGCTCAGAAGTTAAAAGTGCCTGAATATTCCGATTACAATGATATTCCGTTACACTGGCAGAATAAAGTTCTTTTGCCTATGTTGCTGGAACAGGGTATCTTTGAGAATATGTTGGAACCGGAAGAGTTTATGTGGAAGACCCCTATTGATACAGCCCGGCTTAAAAATATTTTGGGCGATAGTGTGAATATTGTCTATACTCCGGTAGATAAGGCTATTTGTAGTAATGGATATGCCTATAATTACGATGATTTTACAATACCGGAAGAGATTTATAATGGACCTAAGCGGTTTGAAGCGGAGTGGCTGTTGCGTTCTTTAGGTGTAAACCGGTATGTTTGGCGTAATTGGGTAAAACAGGTTAGCTCCACTTCGTTTAATCCGACGAGCAACTACCTGGTTACAGCTTCGAACGACAGTGTCATAAATGTTTTGTTTCCGAAGGGATACAATGGAACTTTCTCATTGGAGTTTGAGGCTGATTATCTCTTCCCAAGGAGGTACCGGATGGAGGTGCGTACTCATATGTACTATGGAGGGATCTATAAAATTTATGTCAACGATAAGTTGTTGAAGACTTTTGACTACTATGATTATGTGCTTTACAGAACCTACATATTCAGTGTTACCGGAAAACGGTTCATACCTACAGGCAACTATAATAGTTTTGATTTATGGGTTGACAACATTGAAACGTATGGTAAAGTGAAGATTAAGCTGGAATATACAGGGCCCGGAAACGTTGCTAATAATGGATTAATTATCGATTATATCGATTTTATTCCGGATGGTATATAATTGAAAGGATTAATTCTTGATGTTATCAATATTCAATTTACACCGAATGAAAGAAACAATACGCATAGCAACATTTCAAAACCGCTATAACAGATTGTTTATGATGTTTGAGAATAATAATTTGAGCAAGGGAATTGTGGAAGATGCGATGAACAGGAACCGCATTCCAAAAATGCAAATCAATAAGATAATGAACAATAGAATAAGACTTGAAAAGCTGAAACAGTTTGCTTTAGTAGCGTTGATGTTGGTACTTGGCGTTTCAGTGGGGAGAGCCCAAGACACGTTGCTGGTTAAAGGTAAAGTGGTAAATGGGCTGAATCAACCGGTAGCTAATGTGGCTATTGCCATTGAAGGGTCCTATGAACTTCCTGTTGTTACCGGTGAGGATGGTTCTTTTACATTGAAAACCAAGTCGGGGAAAATCTGGCTCAATGTAGAAGCCTCTTCCATGTATAAGACAAAGCGGGTATTTTTAAATAACCGGAGTTATCTGACAATTTATCTGACCGGAGACGATATGGTTTCAGGTGACGATCAGGTTCGGATTTTATCGCAACGATTGCGCAGAAAGAATGTAGTAGCCTCCTTCGATGAGGTGAATACCCAGAAGATCTTTCACACTCCGGCGTTATCTATTGATCAGTATATGCAGGGACGTGTCTCTGGTTTGCATGTGGTCAACCGTTCGGGAGACCCGGGCAGCGGTGCATTTTCCTTGTTACGGGGTGTTAATTCACTTAATGCAAATACACAACCTCTATATGTTGTCGATGGTATTCCCATTACCTCATTAGGGGTGTTTGAATCCAATCTGGAAGGGTTTACCTATAATCCTTTGCTGGGAGTGAATCCGTTTGATGTATCTAAAATCACGGTTGTAAAAGATCCTACGGTTACTACGGCCTATGGTTCCAAAGCATCGAACGGGGTGGTGTTAATTGAAACCCTGGATCCGACAGCCACCGAAACGGTAATCGATTTTGACCTCCGGTATGGTTATTCCCTCAGCCCGGAGAGACAAATTCCACAACTGAATGCAGGTCAGCACAAAACGTTGATGAGCGAAGTACTCTTTTCATCGGGTGAGCGGGAAGAGCGGATCCGATTAACCCATCCCATGCTTTTTCTAAGACCAAGTGAAGAGGGATATGTCAACTATTCACACAATACCAACTGGCAAAATGAGATTTTCTCCGATGCCGCCTTTTCCAATTTGAATGTTAATGTTAAGGGGGGTGACGAAATTGCCCGTTATGGTATATCATTTGGATATCTGAATGGAGACGGAATTATAAAGTCTACCGGTTATCAGGGATATAATATTCGATTTGTCGGTATGCTAAATATTTTTACCTGGCTGAGAATGAATACCGGGGTTGCTATGAGCTATAACTCTTCTGAGATGAAGGAGTCGGGAAAGGTTAATGAGACCAGTCCTATTTTAGCCGGATTGGGTAAATCGCCTCTGTTAAATCCGTTTCAATACGATGACGATGGCAACCGGCTTTCAGTATTAGCCAATGTAGATGCCCTGGGTGTTAGCAATCCCAAAGCGGTTATTGACAACTATTCGGCCTCTAATACCAATTTCAACTTCACCACCAACATGGGGTTGCAAGCGATTTTCTCCCCGGATTTTTCTGTCAACAGTAATTTTGGTCTTACTTATAACCTGTTGAAGGAGAACATTTTTATGCCAAATACCGGTATGGAGCGTTACTATAATCAGGAAGCTTACAACGTTGCAAAGGCTTCCAACAACGGGCTTTTTAATTTTTATAACAACACCTATATTCTTTATACCAAAACCTTTGGTAATAATCATCGGATCAGCTCTTCTACCGGTGTTAATACCATGACCAATAATTTTGAATTTGACTGGGGTTTGACTAAAAATTCCCATCAAAACGACCAATATAGGATGTTGCAAGATGGTACCAACAGCTTACGTGAGATAGGAGGTTCTAATCGACGGTGGAATTGGGTATCGCTATATGAAAGTTTTAATTACAGTTTTCAGGATCGGTACTTGTTATCTGCTGCACTCTCGGTGGACGGTTCTTCAAGGGTAGGTGTGGATGCTGCCAATACGTTCACTGTTTTCGATGCGCCCTTTGGTCTTTTTTATGCCGTGGGTGGCGGCTGGAGATTATCAAGCGAATCCTTCCTGAAAAATTTATCGTGGCTTGAAGAGTTTAAGTTGAGGGCCTCCTATGGTAAGAGTGGAAATGATGACATTGGTGAATCGAGTGCTTCGCGTTATTACGATGCCGTAAGGTTTCGTACTACCACTGGTTTATTACCAGCCGTTTTTCCCAATGAGCAGCTCTCATACGAAACGGTCAATCAATTAAACGGAGGATTAGATTTAGCTCTGTTTGGTAACCGCGTGACTGCTAAAGTAGATATTTATAAATCTACCGTGAACGATATGTTGATTTACAGTCCGATGGAAGCCTACTTTGGTTTTAATTACCGTGCGGAGAATAATGGCAAGATGGAGAACAAAGGTATCGATGCCAATCTTTTTGTTCGGATTGTTGATCAACGGAACTTTAAATGGGATGTTCAGGCTACCTATTCTGCCTTTACCAACGAAATATTGGAGATTAGCGGGAACCGGTTAATTACGGATATTTTGGGAGCCCAGACTGTTAATATGGTTGGAGAAACCGCGAACAGTTTTTATGGTTATATTTTTGAAGGCGTTTATTCCACTACGGATGAAGCCCATGCTTCTGGTTTACGCAACGAAACACTGAATCTTTATCATGGAGGGGATGCCAAATTTAAAGATATTTCCGGACCAATGGGTGAACCGGATGGTATCATTAATAATTACGATAAAACCGTTATTGGTTCATCTGTTCCTGACTTTTTTGGAGGATTCAGAAATTCATTCAATTTTAAACGTTGGTCCCTCGATGCCTTTATTCAGGCTGTTGTCGGGAATGAGGTATTTAATTATATACGGTATAAAAATGAAAGTATGACTGGTTTGCAAAACCAGAGTACCTCGGTATTAAACCGTTGGCAGTATGAGGGTCAGGTTACTGAAATTCCCAGAGCACTCTATAATGATCCGATCGGTAACTCTTCTTTTTCAACACGGTGGATCGAAGACGGCTCGTATTTAAGGGTTAAGAATGTTACCTTGAGTTATACCATTCCCGATAAATTTATTGCCTTCAGAAGGGCGCAGTTTTATGTTTCTGCAAATAATATATTTACCTTCTCTAAATATATTGGATATGACCCGGAATTTGGATATTCTCTGTCTCAAATGGATAATGGTATCGACTATGGCCAAACGCCACAAGCCAGGCAGTTTGTTATGGGTGTTAAATTAGGTTTATAATGTTAATTTTTAATAAGATGAGAAGATTCACCAATAAATACCTCAGGGGTTTAATTTTACTAATGGCTTCAGCCCTGGTTATTACATCCTGTAGCGATTTTTTAAATCCCAATCAGGAGCTTAACTTGTCTGAAGAGCAGATGTATCGCGATTGGTATGAATACCGGTCGGCTGCTATGGGAATGTATGCCATTCAGCAGGAGCTGGTTGAGCAGCTTTTTATTTTGGGTGAAGTCAGGGCCGATTTGGTTAATATTACTAAGAATGCCGATGCGGATTTGATTGAGATCTATAATTTTGATGTTTCGCGTGATAACAAGTATGCATCTCCGACCAACTTCTTCCGGTTAATCTCAAATACGAATAACCTTATCAGAGTGTTGGAGAGAACACATCCGGAAGTTACGGATCCTAATAGTCCGATAACCAATTACGACCGTCTTTATGGTGAAGTGCTCTGTATGAGAGCCTGGGCTTATTTCAATGCGGTTCGGATTTATGGAAAGGTTCCTTTTATTCACGAGTCGTTAACATCGATTGATGAAACGGAAGCGTTTTTAGATTCTAAAGAGACCTATATCGATAGTATCCAGATCATTTTTGGAACCGATGGATATACGAACGATACGATCTATAATCAACCGATCGAATTGGATAAGATTTATTATGATGAAGCTTTGGTTATAGACTATTTTACAAATGAATTAGAGAATCGAATCAAGGCTGTGGGTGTTAATCACTATATTAATAACAACGACCAGACCTGGGAAGTTACCATTTGGAATGAACATGCCCGAAATGCCTTGCTTGGCATTATGTATCTGACGAGTGGTGATTTAGCAAAAGCAGCAACCTATTTTGAAAAGATTATCTATTTTGGAAACAGCCGGTATGATCTGAGAGCTACCTTCTCAAATGCCAGCTGGAAAAATATTTTGTCATCCATTAATGTGGAAGAACATATTCTGACGGTATGGTTTAACAAAGCCAATTTGCAGCAGCATAGTTTGCAGACGTTACTTGAACCCCGGGGCCCCAATAAATATATGCTGAAACCTACACGGCAGGCTGTTATTTACTGGGAAGGTATCTGGGATGATTTCCTGGTCGTTGGTGATAACAACCGGCCACAGGATGCCCGAACCGTTACCAGAGGTATTCCTGGTGATTTTTACCGGGGATATAATGTATCGTATGCCTATATGCGAAATGGGTCGGTCCTTAGTACAACCTCAGCACGACAGATGATGATTCTGCGGGCGTTGGGTGATGATCGTTCTTCAAGGGCGATTGTTGAAAATGCCGATACCGTTATCTGGAAATACTCCGTTGGGAAAAATCAATACGCAAACGATGCTAATTTTATGATCTACCGGGCCGCGGGAGTCCACTTGTGGTTGGCCGAACTCTATACCTATTGGGCATTTTTACGTCAGGGCAATGTGAGTACCTTTACGTCTAATGCTGTTAATATTTTGAACGACGGATCAAATTATGCCGCTTCCAGTAACCGGCCACAAAAGGGTGTTCGTGACCGGGTTGGTTTTGGCAGTGCCAAATATGCCGGGTATGTTCTTCAGTCAGACGATGCCGTTAAAATAGGAAATATTGTTTACCAAAACGATCCATTTACCAATGAGGTAATCGGCCATAATAACTTTACCGGCAATTTCGCCGCGCTTCAGTTGTACTTAGAAGAGAAGATTATTGAGGAGCGTGCCCGCGAGTTGGCGTATGAAGGCGAGCGTTTTTATGATTTGATGCGCGTTGCCAAACGGAGGAAGGATCCTTCATTCCTGGCCAAAATGGTATCTCAGAAGTTCCCTTCCAGTGAAAGAGACAGGATTTATAATCTGCTGTTAGATGAGAAAAACTGGTATATTAACTATTTTGATAAAGAGTAGATTAACAAATAGAAGTTAATAAAAAAGCCGCTCTGTCAGAGCGGCTTTTTTATGGTATGTGGTATTATTCTCCGAGGGTCCGGGTTAATTGAAAGTTCCGGTTTCCAACCGACAAATTTAATGCCATCGGATTTATTCCGGCGATCAAGTCGTGCGGATGGGTATGAAGGGTGCACTCAGGTGCCTTAATGCCTTTAAACGGCACCAGGATCGATATAAATACAAACGGGGCACGACCCTTATGAATGGCAGCGATGGTTGTACGAGGTTCTCTTTTTCCGTAACTCCAGGCGTGCCAGCCCGCCTCTTTTTTTAATTTGATCTCTTTCTTGCCTGATACCTGGACTAACAGATTGCTGTCATTGTAATTGGTATAAAAACGATTTAGGGAGTTATCCAGGTTTATTTCTCCGGGAGCCATTGGAAATCTGACAGCAATTTCTCCATTCAAATCACCAATAGCCTCATCAGCGATGACAAAGAAGGGCACCTCTCCATTTTTGTCAACAAACCATACGGTACGTCGATGCAGAAATTGGTGGTACGATGGGTTCTCAACGCAGAGAATATCAAGACTATCATTTGATGACCAGTGAAGCTGTCGCCCGTTCATACTGGTATCGCTGTCATTTACCGTGAGTGTGGCATGTATTTTGGTTTGCCTGTGCCATGTGCGTGCTGCAGCATCGTGTCCGTAAGTATAAAACCCGGAGTCGGGCATCAGCCATCGTCCGTTGGCATAGAGTTCGAAAGTGCCGTTGTCGGGTGTGTCGTGTGAGCTGATGGCTGGTGGTGAACAATGGAGCGCCATGTAGATATCGTTGGGAGACCAGCCATTTCTCATGGCATAAAGACCGGCTTCGGGAAATGCCGTACTTCCGTTTTTGGGAAGGTATTGGGTATGCAATTCTGCCAGGTCCTTGTATTTTGGATCATTGAATTTCCGGGAAGCTTCTGTCAGCATGCTGTATAATTGCCAGTCAGAGCGTTTATCTGAGCTTATTTTGGATCGGCCTGTATCTCCAAACATTGGAAATCCCAGGTCGGGGGTTGAGATGCCAAAGATGTGATCTGCCATCGCTTTTACCCGCGCTTTGTAGTAAGATGGCATTTCATATCCAAGATCTTTTACCCGGCTGTCTATTTCAAGGACATCGCGATAAACTCCCGAGTGATATCCTCCGCACCACTCTCGTTGAACTCCATCGGTGGTGGTTTGGGCCATGATGTTTTCGCAGGTAATGGTAATGGCACCCTGAAGCCATCGTTCTTTATCTTTGTATTCGGGAAAGGTGTGCAGAACGTTAAAGAAGCCTCGTTGCTCAAAAATCGCTTTATTATGCACTTTATTCATCGGCATGCGTTCGGTTTTTACCTGATGGTCGTAAAGGCTGGCCAGCAGAATGCTCAGAAATTCAGGGGTGAATGCTTTTGAGTGAAACAGTTGTTTAACACTGCTGCAGATGTTGGTAGCTCTGATACCGGTCTGCAGGTCGAGCCAGGGGTATCCTTTCCATCCGTTTTTGCCATAAACTCCCTCTTTATAAACCGGATGCACCTTGTTTAATGTCTTTTCCAGCGGGTGTTTGATCATCCAGTCGGTTGTGAGCTCCACAAAGGTGGCGGCATAACTTTCGTCACCGGTTTGCAGGTATGCCTGTACGAGGTCGGATGCCCAGTTGAACCGTTGAATGGCGGCAACCCATTCAATATCGCCGGCCGGATCGGCAGCCCAGTCGATATCAGCGCCATAATTCGCGGGCGGGTAGGGGCCCCATTGAAAAATGTGTTTTTTCAGGTTATCGGCTCTCTCCGGGGTTGATTGTCTTTTTTCTCCGGGAGGGGTTTTGGGATTCAGGGGACTGGGATATTTTTCGCGGTAGTAAGCCAGTAAGCGTTTTAATGCGGCTTCATATCCTCTCCTTTCCAGAGCTTTTTTTACTTCCGTTAATTCGGGTAAATCAAGATCCAGTACGTCAAATACGTTTGACGGCGGCAGAGAGATCAATCCCGGTGGATTCATAGAATTTGCAGGTGCGGCGGTTGCCGGAGAAAGAGAGATCAGGGTTCCGGTACCGGCTGCCAGGGAGATCATCCCAAATTTTTGCAGAAACGTTCTGCGGTCTTCTCTATTCATGGTTATCTTCGATTTCGTGATGGATAATTAGTTTGGATAAGAAGTGCGAATCAATGGTTATGTTTTGATTTTTCAGATGGGACAGGATATCTCTGCCTAACCGGGTATTAATATGGTTGTACCTGACCGACCGGTTGATATCCATGAAGTTAATTTGGGAAAGTCCTTCGACAAAAGGTTTACCCTCTTTGCGCGGGAGGTGAACCGTGCAGTTGATAAAACTGGTTCCGTGATTGGCTGAAAGCTGGTATGGCCGGTCTTGCCCGTTCATGGTTTGAGGAATAAACCGGCAATTCTGAAAGGTTATCTCTCCCGGCACCGGCTCTTCAACGGAGGCAATAAAACGGTTCACCTCACAATTCTCAATCAGGAATTGTGCGGTTGAATTGCCTGCATCGACTGCCAGGGCATTACAGTTTTTGATCTGAATCGCCGGGTAGAGTGAGTGCTCGTCGTAAGCGTCATCAGATTGACTATTAAAAGCAAAGTGGTATGGTTTTTCATCCTGGTCCTCTGTCTTTTCCAGTTGGATATTATCGAACCGAATGGAAGCGTTATGTTCGAAAAGCAGATGGTTCAGTTCGATCTTATTGGGAATGAAAAATCCTTGTGGACCTGGAAGTTCCATTAGTTTTAAACCCTTTTTACGGCCTTCACATGAGATATCTTTGAAGTGCATATGTTCCGGGAAGAAGAGTCGTTTCCCCTCGCTGGTTTTTGAAAATGGGGAGGTTTTAATTAACCAACTGTTGCTTTGATTGTCCGGAGAACCTCTGAAGTCGAATTTAAAAGTGTCGATCGTAATTGATTTTGCATATCCGATGGGGTAACCATAGTCAAAATCGGCTGCCATAAAAAAGAGGATGGCTGTTTCGGAGTTGGAGCCGGGTTTAAGTCTGCAATTTTTGATGTAGATATCGCCATCCCACTTGGCACCGAAGTCTCTACGGAAGTTCACAAACCGGGTGGTTTCCACCGAGGTGTTTTCTATGATCAGGTCGCCACCGCCGGTTACGGTAATTCCTTTATTTCCAATGTGAGAATCCTTAATGGTGAGGTTCCAGCAGTGGAAATGGACATCGATTCGATTCAGGCGACAGTTTTCTACCCGGAAATCTTTGTTCAGGTTGGTGCCAAAAACGCCCCAGTGGATGGATGATCCTTCGGCAGTGATATTTCTGAAGGTTGTCTTCAATACGGTATTTCCGCCGATGCCATAGGTGCCGGCTTCAACATCGCGGTTATTTCCGGGCCGGTCTTTTTCCCAGGGCAGGAGCCGGATATTCTCCAGGGTCACATCGTAAGCGGTGCTGAGGCTGTAAAATCCGCTTCGCGGGTTCATGGCGGTATCGGTTTTCCCCTTTTCCAGACCTACCCATTGGTTTCTTACAATCGTTCTGCTGCGGGTAATGGAAAAGCCATTTCTGAGGTACCCCCGCCTTCTTCCTTCACGCGAGGCTCCCTCACCGGAGATGTAAAAGGTTCCTCCCTCCACGGTCAGGTAGCTCTCTTCAGCAGGAAAAGCCGTCAACTGGGTGAAGTCATTAAAACTCCAGGCGATATCACCAACCACTTTGCCGTGCTCCTCAATATAGAAAAATTCCGATTTGGTTTGCGATTGCCCCGGATATCCGGCACGATTTCCGATCCGGTCGCCACGGTCTCTGATGACCACCAGGCAATTGACAAAATCTTTCAGTTCCGGGATCAGTTGAACACCGGGCTTCAGCTTTTCCAGCAAACCTTTTTTCCCGTTTTCATCGAGGATGATCTCCCGGGGCTGTGAATATCCGGTTATGGCGAAGACCGGTTGCCTGGAATTATAGGTTTCATCGATGTGAAAAGTGGTAACTCCCCAATGCACTGAAGTTTGTATCGGTATCTCTTTGGTCTCTTTGATCCAGTACTCTCCCGACGTATTGACCACCGGCAGCCGGTTTTTATTGGCATAATCGTGTGCCAGTTTAATCTGAACCCCGTCATCGTTTTTCCCATCACCAATCACGCCAAAGGTCTTGTAATTGACTGAATCTATTCCGGTGAGCAGAGCCAGGTTATCATTGTGCAGTTTGATGATATCTCCATCATTGGCTTCTATATTTTTTTCGCTTTTTGTCACCAGGTAGGTGGCACCTCCTCCATCGCCCGGTGCGAAATATCCGGAGGTATGAATCATCTGTCCCGGTTCGGTCTCTTTACTCTTTTTGGCCTCTTTCAGCGAGCTAAAAAATTTTATATTGACCGGAATGTCGGTTGTTCCGGCGGTGGATGATTGGGCGGAAGCAGCTTTTGTGATGACCGTTCCACCCACCACCATTCCCAGGGTTTCTAACACCTTTCTGCGATTCATTCTTTTTGTCATGCGTCTCTTTGTATTTAAGGTTTAGTTCTTTTTTAATTGTTAAAGGCACGATTGTACAGGTTGTTGTAACATTCTGTCAGCTCTTTTTCATTATCGTAAGCACACTCAAACATAAAAGGGCCCCGAAAGCCGGCTCTGTCAAGTTCGATCAGGATGGCATTCCAGTTGTTGTCACCTTTACCGGAGCATGGATTGTAGTGACACTCTTTCTCTCCGTCACCATCGGCGATATGTACCGATTTTAACCGTTTCCCTAAAGCCCGGATCAATTTTTCGGGGTATTTGATGTGATTCATATCGATGGCTGCATAGACGTTACGGGGCATTTGGTCCATAATTGCAACAGCCTCTTCAACGGTGCGGAAAAGCGGGGTCTCCAGGCTCTCGCTGCGTATGAGCTCATACCCAAGCATATTTTCTATCACCATCGTTGCTTTCATGCGTTTGATTTGGGGATACAGCTCGTTAGCTGATCGGATAAGTTTATCGGCTCTGGTCTCCCGTTCATTGAGCCCCAGGTGCCAGCTGGGATGAAACAGAATAATTTTGGGTTCGAGCGGTTCGCACCATTCCAGGATCTTTCGGTGCAATTCCACCGCTTCCGATCTGGCGCTTTCATCGGCCAGGGAGAGATCGATCTGTTTTCCGTAAGGCATATGAACAGACCATATTTTTATTCCGGCCTGGTCGGTGGCCTCTTTTATCTGGCGGAACTTTTCTGCAGCCTCTTCGTCGGAGAGCACCGGTTTATGGTCAGCGCCGATCAGACTGTTCATTCCGGATACTTCAATGTACTCTAAGCCTGCCGAGCGGGCATCTTTCATCTTTTCAGGTGTGATCTTATTGAAACCGACCGAATACCCGACAGCAAGCGGTTTTGGTTTTTTTCTCTCTCCTGCCTGGCTGTCCGGAATGGAGATGGCCAGCAATATGAACAATGATAAAAGGATTAGAAGATGGTTAGAGGGTGTGTTTCTGATTTTTACCGGATACTGCATCATATTAAAGATTGGTTTACAAGCCGGAAATAATTACCCGATGGAGAGACTGGAATCGCTGACGATCCTGGCTCCCGGTCTGGTTTTACTTTGCCGGCTCTTTTTTTAAAAATGAATCAATGTCAAAATAAATGGTTTAATGCTATTGTTGGCTATTTAATGACAATTTTTTTTGTCTCTATTTTATTGGGAGTCTGTTTTCGAACGATAAAAATCCCCGGAGAAGCATGCAGGTCAATTTCCCTGACACCCCGCAGGTTCTTATCTCTGTACAGAATCTCGCCCCGGATGGAATAGACCGCAATGGAGAGAAGGTTCTCTTCTCCGGGATCGATTATCATGACACCGTTTTGAATGTAAACCTCCATCTGTTCCTGAATGACAGGCCATTCGGTGGCAGCTACCGGTCCTTTCTGTTCTATATAGGAGAAGGCGGAAGAGGGATTTGAGATCCTTCCTTCCAAATCAACGGCATAATATTGATAGTATCCACCGGTCAATCCGATGGTTGAGATTGTTACGGCAAGATATGCCTCTTCTGTTTCTACTTTTCTTCCCTGGTGTATAAGGACCAATGAATCGAGTTCAGCCCGTGATGTAATATTTAAACCATATCGGACAAAGTATATAGATCCTGGTTTTGAGGAGGAAGCCTCTACCTCACCGGAGATATTATTGCCGTACATGGAGGTGCCATTTACTACCGGTCGCTGATCGGGTACGATATAAGTTCCCGATGAAATTCCGTTGAGAGGTACTCCCTCTTCCGATGTCAGGTTTTTAGCCGTAATAATAATGGTTACCACTTCGGGGAGGTTTACAAATTTGGGAGAGGAGATGATTACGCTATTCGCTTCGTATGGGGTGATAGAGAATTCATGCGGTGCGACAGGCACGGTACCGGAGATGGTGAAGTTGCTGTTTTTAAGTTGATCGGGAATCAGCGGTAAAGAGAATTGCATCAGAAATGATGAGTTATCCCATCGGGTAAGAAACGGGAAGGCAGAAAAGCGGGTGGTTTGATTCAGTCGTTCATCCAGTTGAGCCTCATAGAGCGAAGCCGGAAAGATCCCGGGTCTGTTATGACCCACCCAGACTCCATCAGGCCGTCCCGTCATTCCTAAATTTCTGCCTCCGATAAATCCGAAGTTGTAATTTTTTGCCGAGACATAGGGGCTTTGGCAGATGGATGATAGTGCTCTGCAGTTCCAGAAAACGGTATTGGCTCCTGCCCAACCGTGGCCGCTGCCTGAATTACCGCGGTCCTGAACGTTGATGGTTCCGTCTGAGATAATCATTTCATAGAGGGTGCCCATGGCCCACCGGTGATGAGGACCGATGTCGGCATGCGTATGGGTAGCCAGTGCATTTGAAAAGACATTGGGGCCGGTTACTGCGCCATCTGAAGCATAGTCGTGACGGGCGCTGTCAGAAGTGAGATTGCGAAACAGGTTGAGGGAGCCCGACAGGTAGAAAGAGTATCTTCGGGAACCGGTAATCAATGATTTGGGCTCAAACAGGTTGCAATTCTCCACGGTAATCAGTTTTGAGTCTCTTCCCAGATCGACACCGCCGAAGGCAAAATGCCAGAAGTTGACATTTCGCACCCATCCGTTTTTAGCTTGTTGAAACAAGATGCCCCTCCATGAATGCTCCTCATCGGTTCCAAAGGCATAAGACGATTTTAGGCAGAGA
Source organism: uncultured Mariniphaga sp. (assembly GCA_964540165.1). Lineage (GTDB taxonomy): Bacteria > Bacteroidota > Bacteroidia > Bacteroidales > Prolixibacteraceae > Mariniphaga. Next base: position 19,316 of record CAZILU010000001.1, on the reverse strand, counting down.
TTTTCTATGCCAATATTCTCCAGCCGGTTGAAGTGATACTTATAGACCGAACCCCCTCCGTAGTTTGACTCCATGGCCATTACTACCGGATTACGGAAGAAGAGGGTATCGTTGCTTACCTTGGTTACCAGGCGCTCAAAATAGAAAGAGTAATCGGAAGGTTTCCATTGATAGATTGGTGTTCCGCTGGAATGTGGAGGAATCTGGTCCATTTTCAGGTCGGAGATCCATCGGGTGGTACCTGGCCGGTATAGGACAATCCGGTCGCCTGCGTCATACCCGGTTGCATCCGATACGACCACAAATTTACGACCTACAGGAACATACGGTTCGATGATGGAAACCCTGGATGATTCATGAATGGTTCGCATGGTGCCGTTATCAACCTTAATTAATGACCGCTGGTCTGTTCCTTCGGCTATAATGACTGTTCCATCGCTGCTGTTCCCCTCGCCACGAAGGACGACTCCGCTAACATTGATTAAAATTTGGCCGGCTACCTGGTAGGTGCCCTTTTTCAATAGAATGGCTCCGCGAAAACCATGGTTATCAGGGGATTTGCCGGATAGGGAGTTGATGGCCGCCTGAATGGTGGCCCCATCATCGCCCTCCACCGGCTCTACCTCCACAACGACCGGAATATCGGGGATTGGTTCATCACCATAGCGGTATCCTACATGACTGAAGTCGGGGATGATATTCCCCAGTTCATCGGGTGTATAGGTCAATTTGCCGCCTTTGCCGTAATATACATGCCCGGGCGACCAGGTCTCCTGAGCATTTGCGGAGAACCATAATGCCAGAGTGCTGATCGATATGGCAATATAACATAGGCAAAATTTTGCAATAAAGTTTCGTTTTACCATCGCTCTATTTTTTTCGTTTCAGACACACTGGTTTACTTTTTTCAGTTAGTCAGGAGTTTAAACACCTGAACACCGGAGTTCGATTCTGTTTTAATTAGAAGTATACTTTGGATATTTTCAGGCTGACATGTGTGTACCCCTGTTAATCTGCCTCTTTGGTAGAGTAATTGTCCGGTTATGGTGTAAATTTCCAGTGAGTAAAATGCTTCATTTTTCGGATCAATGACGATTTTTCCATGATCCTGGTATATAGTCATGGGGGAATCCACGGCATAGGCATTCAATCCCGTAGCCGGTCCGTCGGGTGTTACAACAGCCCAGTTGGTTGAAGGAGCAGAGACCATATTTGATTCGTCAACGGAATAGTATTGATAATAGTCACCAGGAAGCCCATTGGTATAAATGGTTACGGGGATATTAGCCTCCGGGGCTTCCACTTTTCGTCCCTGGTTGATACTGACCAGGGAGTCGAGTTCCTTGCGAGATGTAAGTTTGAGGTTATATTTTACAAAATAGATGGTGCCTGGTCTGCTGGAGGATGCCATCAGAGATCCGTTAATGTTGCTGACAAATTTTGATTCACCGGTAACAACCGGCCTTTTGTCGGGTAAAACCAGTGATGCCGACGTAATTCCCTGCAGTGTTTTTCCATCCTGAGATGTCAGGTTGGTAGCTCTTACCACCATTTTTGCCATATTGGGCAGGGTTTTGAATTCTGACGATGTGATAATGACAGAATATTCATCTTTTTGTGTCACAGAGAATGCTTCGGATTCGATATCAACGGTACCGGTCACCTGAAAGTTGCTGTTGGTGATCTGTTCCGGCATCAGTGGCAGGGTAAAGGACATCAGAAAAGAGGTGTCGTTTTGCTGAATCAGGTTGTAGAGAGCCATAAACCGGGTTGTACCATTCAGGCGCTCATCCAACTGTGCCTCGTAGAGGGAAGCAGGGAAAATTCCAGGGACGTTATGGCCTGCCCATACACCATCGGGTCTTCCTGAATTGGCTCCATCGCGTTTAAGTCCGATAAATCCAAAATTGTAATTTTTTGCCGATACCCATGGATTTTGGCATACGGATGCCGATCCTTCGCAGTTCCAGAATACCTGGTTTGCACCTGCCCATCCATGACCTGAGCCCATATTACCGCGGTCCTGGACGTTGATCTCTCCGTCGGAAACAATTTTTTCGTATAGGGTTCCCATGGCCCACCGGTGGTGTGGTCCGATATCGGCGTGGGTATTGGTGGCTGTAGCCGTTGAGAATACGTTGGGGCCGGTGACATAGGCATTGGAGGCATAATCATGGCGGGCGTTATCCGAGGTCAGGTTTCTGAATAGATTGAGCGAGCCCGATAGGTAGAAGGAGTACCTTCTTGAGCCGGTAATAACCGATTTTGGCTCATGAACATGGCAGTTTTCGACGGTAATCAGTTTGGCATTTTTTTTCAGGTCAACGCAGCCAAAGGAAAAATACCAGGAGGTGACGTTGCGTACCCATCCGTTTTCTACACTATGAAAGGCGATGCCTGTCCAGGAGTGATTCTCATCGGTTTCATATGCGTACGTTGACTTTAAGCAGAGGTTTTCCACGCCGATATTTTGGATACGGTTGAAACTGTATTTATATACGGCGCCTCCACCGTACTGTTTTTCCAAGGCCATCACCACCGGATTTCGAAAAAAGATGGTATCGCCATTTACCCGCGTTACGAGTCGTTCAAAATAGAAATTGTAACTGGAAGGCGACCATTGGGAGACGGGTAATCCATCGCTTCTCGGGGGTATCTGGTTCATCTTCAGGTCGTTGATCCATTGTGTGGTTCCCGGTCGGTAGAGAACAATCTGGTCGCCTTGGGCAAAGCCCGAAGCATTTGAAACGACCACAAATTTACGTCCTATTGGCACATAATCTTCTATGATAGATACCCGGCTGGAGGAGATGACGCTTCGCGATGATCCGTTGTCGATCTTTATCAATTCCCGCTGGCTGGTACCTTCGGCGATGATGATGGTGCCCTCATCGGTATCGCCCTCGCCACGAAGTACAATGCCGCTGTTGGCAATTTTTATCTGCCCGGCCACCTGGTAAGTACCCTTTTTCAACAGAACCGCCCCACGAAATCCATTGGCATCTAAAGATTTGCTGTTAAGGGAGTTGATGGCTGCCTGAATGGTGGCGCCATCGTCGCCTTCAACAGGCTCAACCTCTACAACCACCGGTATATCGGGGATTGGTTCATCGCCATACCGATACCCTACATGACTGAAATCCGGAATGATATTTCCCTGTTCATCGGGCGTATAGGTCAGCTTACCGCCTTTGCCGTAAAAGAGCTGTTCGGGCGACCAGGCCTCCTGGGCTGATGTAGTTAGGGGAAGGAAAAACAAGATTAATAACCGATAGATTAACTGGTGTGATCTCCTCATTTGTTGTTCTGTATATATAAATTGATTTTTGTATTCTATTTAACAACCAGTTTCTGAATTTGAAGGCCGGTTTCCGATTGCATTCGAATGATCAGTACGTCTCCCGATCGATTGATATTGATAATTTCCGGTCCGTACAGATCTTTGCCCTGAAATACTAATTGTCCGGTAATCGTAAATATATCCATATTATAAGTAAAGTTGCTTTCCGGTTTGATCATCAGCTGGTGATTTTTTTGATAAACATGAAATTGTTTTTGAACCAGCCTCTCTTCCAGTCCGGTAACAGGCCCGGTTTGCGTAACGGAGATAAATGCTTTGGAAGGAGCTGAAACTCTTCCCATTTCATCAACGGCATAAAATTCATAATACCCCCCGGGCAGCCCTGTGGCGGAGATGACCATCTCTGTATTTGGTTCCGTTACTGCGATTTTTCTTCCCTGGTTGATATTCACGAGGGAGTCGAGTTCCTCGATCGTAGTGATTTTAAGGGCATATTTAATCAGGTAGATGAAGCCGGTTTTATTTGAAGAGGCCTCTGCGGTTCCATCGATGTTATTGGTATATTTTGATGTACCGGTTACTTCGGGTGGCAGGTTGGGAATTAATTGAGTGACAGTATCAATACCGGTAAGTGGCACTCCGCCATCCGAGGAAAGATTTTTTAATTTTACCGTTATGGTGGTGTTTGGCATGAGTCTGTTGAAATCGGTTGAAGTAATGACAACCGAATAGGCATCTTGTTGGGTCAGGCGGTATGAGAAGTTTGCCATCGATTCGGAAAGGGTGACCTCAACGTTCTCTGTCGCTATTTGCTCCGGATTTATTGGCAGAGAGAACTGCAATTGAAAGGAGGTATCATTCAGAGCGATCAGGTATGGATAGGCAGAGAAGATGGTTGTTCCATTCAGTCGTTCGTCTAATTGAGCCTGATACAGGGAGGATGGGAAGATACCGGGAACGTTGTGACCAACCCATTCTCCATCGGGACGATCGGGCCTGGCTCCGGCTTTTTTTGTTCCGATGAAGCCAAAGTTGTAATTTTTTGCTGATGCCCAAGGGCTTTGGCAGATAGAGGCAGAGCCTTTGCAATTCCAGAACACCTGGTTGGCGCCGGCCCATCCATGACCCGATCCCATATTGTCGCGGTCCTGAACGTTGATCTCACCGTCGGATATAATTTTATCATAGAGCGTACCCATGGCCCATCGGTGGTGGGGGCCTATATCAGCATGCGGTTTTGTTGCGGTACTGTTGACAAAAACATTAGGGCCGGTAACCTGTGAGCTTGTGGCGTAGTCGTGTCTGGCATCGTCGGAAGTACAATTGGCTACCAGGTTGAGCGATCCGATGATCTGAAAGGAGTATCGTCGGCTGCCGGAAATGGTCGATTTTGGTTCCCGCACATGGCAATTGGTTACGGTAAAAAATTTGGAGTTTCGCTCTAATTGCACACAACCGAATGCAAAGTACCAGGAGGTTACATTCCGTACCCATCCGTGTTCTGCGCTTCGTATGGAGATGCCTGTCCAGGAGTGAGCTTCATCGGTGTCGGATACATAGGAAGATTTCAGGCAGAGATCTTCGATGCCGATGTTTTTTATCCGGTTGAATGTATATTTATAGACGGCACCACCGCCGTATTTAGTATCCAAGGCCATTACCACCGGATTTCTGAAGAACAGGGTATCGCCACTGACCCGGGTAAGAATTCGTTCGAAATAGAAGGAGTAGCTGGAGGCTTTCCATTGAGATACAGAACCATTATCGCTTCGGGGAGGAATCTGGTCCATTTTAATGTCGGTAATCCATTGGGCGGTTCCCGGACGATATAGCACGATCTGATCGCCGGCAGAAAAAGAGGAACCGTTTGCTACGATGACATATTTTCTCCCGATGGGTACATAGCTTTCGTTGATGGATACCCGGGTGGCCGACAGTACACTTCGGGATGCTCCGTTGTCGACCCTGATCAGTTCTCTGTCGTCGGTGCCTGTGGCGATGATCACCGTTCCCTCATCGGTATCTCCCTCCCCGCGCAGAACAATTCCGCTGACTCCGATTTTGATCTGGCCCGAAACCTGATAAGTACCTTTTTTGAGGAGTACCGCGCCCCGAAATCCATTGGCATCAAGAGGTTTGGCGGCTAAGGAAGTGATCGCTGCCTGGATGGTGGCACCATCGTCGCCCTCTACCGGTTCAATTTCTATTAAGGTGGGAATATCCGGAATTGGCTCATCACCAAACCGGTAACCAACATGGCTGAAATCGGGAATGGTATTGCCCTGTTCATCGGGTGTATAGGTCAGTTTCCCCCCTTTACCGTAAAAGACATGTTCCGGAGACCAGTGGGTCTG
>CAZILU010000001.1:0-13651 GCA_964540165.1 uncultured Mariniphaga sp. | reverse complement strand
GGCAATAATATGGTTATGAGGATCATTAATGAATTAAATGAGTGCGTTTTCATGACAATAAGTGTTTATTTAATTTTTTATGGAATTTGCATGGATTATCTCTTCGTTTTAATTGATCAGTGAGCGACAATTTTAGTGGAATCAACGCTTTTTTCAGTTCGTCTTCTAATAATGAGTACCCCGTTGATTTGCGTTGGATGGATCGTTGTTATTCCGTTAAGGTTCTCTTTATGGAAAACCAGCTTACCATCGATTGAGAAGACGCTAATAGCATAGGTCAGGTTGTCTTGGGGCTCAATGATGATTTGCTCTCCCTGCTGAAAGGCACGGAAAAGGTTAACAGGAGTTGCTGCATCGGTTACAGAAACCGGTCCTTTTTGCTCCACGATGGCATAGTTTACAGAGGGGAGTGAAACCCGGCCCTCCTCGTCCACGGCATAAAATTGGTAAAACCCACCGGGAAGGCCATTGGTGGAAATTGGCACCGTAACATTTTCATCTGTTACCGTTGTTTTTCTTCCCTGATTGATGTTGATCAGAGAGTCCAGTTTTTCCAACGTGGTGATATTGAGGCCGTAAGTGACAAAATAGATGGTTCCGGTTTTGTTGGAAGATCCTTCTACAAAGTCGTTTAAGTTACTGGCAATTTTCGATGATCCGGTAACCTGTGGCCTTTGATCTGGTTTGGTAAATGAAACAGCGGTGATGCCCTGCAACGACCTTTCATCCTGCGAGGTGATATTTTGAAGCTTCACTACGATGGTTGTCAGATCGGGTAACTCTTTAAATGTTTTGGAAGTGAGTTGAAGTGACCATGGATCGGGTTGAGAAAAGGAGAAGTCAATACTATTCGCTTCAGCGGAGCTTGAGATGGTTATATTCTCTTTTATCAGGGTTTCGGTATTTGGTGGCAGTGTAAATTGCAGAAGAAGCGTGGTATCGGAAATTTGCATTAATTGGGGAAGAAGGGAAAAAATTGTTATTCCATTCAACCGTTCATCTAATTGTGCTTCATAAAGAGATGAAGGGAAAATTCCTGGAACATTATGTCCTACCCACTCGCCATCGGGCCGGTCCGGCATTCTTCCAGGGCTTTTTATGCCGATGAATCCGAAGTTATAATTTTTTGCTGAAGTCCAGGGATTCTGACAGGTAGCGCTTTCGGCGCGACAGTTCCACAAGACATGGTTAGCGCCGGCCCATCCGTGGCCCGTGCCCCAGTTATCACGGTCCTGGACATTGATCGGTCCGTCGGAAACGATCATTTCGTAAAGCGATCCCATGGCCCAGCGGTGATGAGGGCCAATATCGTTATGGGTCTGTGCCGCGGTACAGTCGGTGAATACATTGGGACCGCACACCCGGGCGCCGGTGGCATAGTCGTGCCGGGCTTCCGTGGAGGTACACCCCTTAAAGAGATTGAGGGATCCGCTGGTTTGAAACGGGTATCTTCTGCTCCCGGTAATGATCGATTTCTGGTCCCTGGAGTGGCAATTTTCTACGGTAATCAGTTTTCCCTTCGATCCGATGCTAACACAGCTAAGCCCAAAATACCAGGCGGTTACATTGCGCACCCAACAGTTTTCAGCGCTGTTAAAGACTATGGCGCTCCAGGCATGGTCTTCATCGGTTGCATGGGCATAGTCCGATTTGAAGCAGATATTTTCAATTCCGATATTTTGTAACCGGTCAAAGGAGTATTTATAAACCGATCCCCTGCCATATCTCTCTTCCATGGCCATTACCACCGGATTCCGGAAGAAGAGGGTATCGCCATTTACCCGGGTTACCTGTCGTTCAAAATAGAATGTGTAACCTGAGGCACTCCACTGAGTAACCCCTTCTCCGGGAGATATCTGGTTCATCTTTATGTCGTTAATCCATTGGGTGCTTCCCGGGCGGTAGAGTACGATTGACTCCCCTTCAGAAAAGCGGTAGGCATTGGATACAATCACATATTTTCGGCCCACCGGAACGTAGTTTTCATAAATGGCCTCTTTGGTGGTTGAATAGACGACCCGGGAGTTTCCGTTATCAATGGTGATCAGATCCCGCTGAACGTTACCACTGGCAATAATCACGGTTCCGTTGTCGGTATCTCCTTCGCCACGGAGAACGATGCCGCTGGCCCTGATGGTAAGTTTCCCGGAAACCTGGTAGGTTCCTTTTTTCAACAGAACAGCCCCTCTGAATCCATTGTCATCTAAAGGTTTGCTGTAGAGAGAATTAATAGCCGATTGGATGTTGGCTCCGTCATCGCCTTCTATGGGTTCAATTTCCACCACGGCAGGAACATTCGGAATGGGCAGATCACCATACCGGTAACCAACATGACTGAAATCGGGAATGATATTACCCTGCTCATCCGGAGTGTAGGTTAGTTTTCCACCTTTACCGTAGTATACATGGGTGGGAGACCAGTTCTCCTGTGCCTTTGACAGGTAGCTGAATAGCAACAGGGAAAGAATGGCTGTTACCGGAATGATAACTATATTTCTATGTGAGTGCATCATTTTTAATTTTTGCCCGAAGATAATAACTTCAATCTAATACTTATTCAATAAGAGTAGTGGCCTTAATAAGATCAGACTGTTTTTGTCAGAAATTGTAGCGGTCAGGCAAGATCAAATAAAACAGCCGCTAAGGTATGAAATTTTTAGCTATCTTTCCTTTTTTTTCGATCCGATGATGAAACGAGCATGACGTTTTTTGACACAAACTAATTCAATTAAAATTAAAAATTAAAAATTAAAAATGGAAAATGGAAAATGGAAAATGAATTCTGTTTTGATTTTTTGGTTGGTACTGGTTATTTCCTGTAATCCGGGCAGATCAGATCAAAAGAGAGACGAAAGGCCGCTGGTAACCGTCAGTATTCTTCCGTTGGCAACCTTTATTGAAAAGATTGCGGGTGACGATTTTAACGTTCATGTATTACTGCCTCCGGGTGCCAGTCCGGCCGATTTTACCTTAGCTCCATCTCAACTGAAAGCTATTGCCGATTCGGAGGTATGGTTTCGGATTGGCCATATCGGATTTGAATTTTCGTGGAGGGATAAGATTATCCAGGTTAACCCGGAGATGGATGTTGTCGATCTGTCGGAAGGCCTTGAATTGATTAAGAACGAGTTTTCTGATTCAACCCAAGCCGTTCTCTCCATGCAGTCGGGTGGTGTAAACCCGCACACCTGGTTGTCTCCGGCGCTGGTAAAACAGATATCTATGCGAATTTTTGTGGTTCTTTCAGAGCTGAACCCGAAGATGAGGGATGTATATCAGGCTAATTATCAGAAATTTGTTGATGAGATTGATCTGCTTGACCGGGAGATTCGGGATGCGTTGCAAGGATATCAGGGGCGGCAGTTCATCTCGTTTCATCCCAGTCTCTCCTATTATGCACGTGCGTACGGATTGGTGCAGCACTCCCTGGAGCCTGGAGGTAAAGAGCCTACACCCCAGCGGATGGCCGAAGTGATGGAGCTGGCAAAGCGGGAGGATATCCGGGTGATATTTATTCAAAGTGATCTTGACCGGGAGCAGGCACGGGTGTTTGCGGAGGAGGTCGATGGTGAGATTGTGCAGATGTGGCCGCTAAATCCAGACTGGAGTCAGAACCTTCGTGAAATTACTAAAAATATGATAGATCATTTCTAGTTTTTGTAGCGCGTAGCAGAATCGAACTGCTATTGTCGGTGTGAGAAACCGAACTCCTAACCGTTAGAGGAACGCGCCGTTTTATCTTTAAAATTGTGAATACAAATTTATAACAATCTTTTTTATCTGATTATAATCAGGTCAAATTTTTTTCAATTATTACTGGTTTTGATCAGAACCTTTTTTCCTGGTCAGATGGGAATTGTATCTATTTGTATCGTAGCAGGTTGTGTTAACAATGGATCATACTTGTGTTACTTATAACAGCGATCGTCCAATTTTATTAGCTGAGTCCGGTGATCTCTCCGTCGACCAGGTCGATCCTCCGTGCCTGCGGATCGGAGGGAAGTCCCGGCATCCGCATGATTTTACCGGCGATGGCCACGATGAATTCAGCTCCCTGGTTGATCACGATATCACTGATCTCGAAAGGGAAATTTGCTGGCGCCCCATATGCTGTCGGATCGGCCGAGAAGGAGTATTGGGTTTTTGCGATGCATACCGGAAACTTTTCCAGGTGGGTTCCGTTGATCTTCCTCAGCTCTTTTTTTGCTTTATCGGTGAAGACCACCTCGCTGGCGCCGTAGATATTTAAGGCTACTTTGCTGATTTTTTCAACGATGGTCTCCTGGTCGACGTAGGTAAACAGGATCGGTTTGGAGGGGTTATTTTCTGTGGCATCGATCACGCAGCGAGCCAGCTCTTCGGCACCCGATCCGCCCTTTTCAAAAGCTTCGTTAACCGCCATACACACACCGGCTTCCTGGCAAAACTGCTTAACGATTGCCATCTCTTCGGGGGTGTCGGTACTGAACCGGTTAAAAGCAACTACGGGCGTTTGGCCGAACGAGGTTACAATATCCAGATGTCTCTGCAGGTTTTCCAGCCCTTTTTTGACCCCCTCCGGGCGGTTCTCCCTGATCTCTTTGATTGGCACTCCCCCGTGCATTTTCAGGGCCTGGGCCGTTACCACCACGACGGTGGCTTTGGGCTGAAGGCCGCTGTTGCGGCATTTGATATTGAAAAATTTCTCCGCACCGAGGTCTGCACCGAATCCCGCTTCTGTAACCACATAGTCGGCGAACGACATGGCCATCCGGGTGGCGAGAACCGAGTTGCAGCCATGGGCGATATTACCGAAGGGACCGCCATGGATAAAAGCGGCGGTCTGTTCGGTCGTTTGTACCAGGTTGGGATGGAGGGCATCCTTCAGTAAAACGGCAATCGAACCGGCGATTCCCAGGTCTTTCACGGTAAAGGGATCGCCGTTCAGCGTATATCCCAGGAGGATATTCTCGATACGCCGGCGCAGATCCTTCTCATCGCTGGCCAGACAGAGAATGGCCATCAGCTCGGAGGCCGGGGTGATATCGAAGCCCGATTCGGCCGGTTTCCCGTTGGCAGTGCCGTTCAGTCCGGTTACGATATAGCGGAGATTCCGGTCGTTCACATCCAGCACCCGCTTCCAGAGCACCTCTTTGATCACCTGATCGCCTGTGTGGGTGCGGTAGATATGGTTATCCAGCAGGGCTGCGATCATGTTATGAGCTGCTGTAATGGCATGAAAATCGCCGGTGAAGTGGAGATTGATCTTCTCCATAGGGAGCACCTGGGAGTACCCTCCCCCGGCGGCACCCCCTTTCATCCCAAAACAGGGGCCCAGTGAGGGCTCGCGAAGTGCGACGATGGCTTTCTTTCCCAACCGGTTCAATCCCAGGGAGAGCCCGATGGAGGTGACCGTTTTGCCGATGCCGGCTTTGGTGGGTGTGATGGCAGTGACCAGGATCAGGTTGCTGTGCTGAACGGCTAACGGATCGATGAGGCCGATGGGGATCTTCGCCATATATCTGCCGTAGTTCTCCGTCTGTTCTTCGGGTATGCCAATGGCAGAGGCTATTCGTGTAATCTCCTGCAGGCGGGTCTCCCGGGCAATCTCTATGTCTGACTTCATGGTAAACGCGGTTTTTCGGTTTATAATCACGGATGGTTATCTTTGGTCTTAAAAATAGCAGTTTTTTCAATTACAGAATATGATATTTGTCGGGTCTGGTTTTTTCTTAGCTGATGATTTTTCGAAACTGATACCCATTGCTTTAACAGAGGCCAAAGCAGATCAGGCATACCTGTATGGGATATGCCTGATCGGATGATTGTTGTTTTTAACGGAGGGATGATATTAGTATTTGATCCACGAAGACAATATCTTTTGATCAACCCAGGGATCATCGCTCTGTTTCAGCCACCAGGCCATCTCTGCCAGCAACTCTTTAACGGCCGGATCATCTGCATCGACCGGCAGGTTGTTCATCTGGTAGGGATCCTTTTGGTCGTCGAAGAATTTGGTGCTAACCATTTCGTACTTCCGGTTGATGGTCAGTTCGAGGGTATAGCGACCGGTTTTGATTCCCCGGGAGACAGGGAACCAGGAGATCACTTTTCCCTCGCTGTCCTTATCGCCGTCGATATTTTTGATGTAGAGTGCCGATTGGGGACGCCGGGCGCCGGGATCGTTCTGCAGGGCACCGGCATAGTTAAAGCCGTGGATTGCTTCAGGGATATGCTCTTCATGTCCCATCAGTCCCAGGATCGTTGGCATGATATCGGGTGTACCCATCATCAGGTTGTCGGTGCGGGATTGCTGCAGTCCCGGGTAGCGGACGATAAACGGGACATCGAACGATTCGGTGTAGATGCTGTTTTTGGGATCGGTGATATTCTGGCTGCACAGGGTCTCTCCGTGGTCGGAGGTGAATACGATGACTGTATTTTCATACGCTCCCATCTCCTTCAGCTGTTGCAGGATACGTCCGAACTCCCGGTCGACACCGGTGACGTTGGCGAAATAGTAGGGAGCCGAGAAGGCTTTGGGCATCTCCGCATTGGCATTGGGACGGTGCAGCAGCTGATCCGGTGGCGTATCCTTGTAGCGGTTGTAGTCCTCTTCCATGCAGTCGTCGAGTGAGCTATAGGGACTGTGGGGCGGGTTCATCGATACAAAGAGAGCAAAGGGTTTACCGGGATCGCGCTCTCCGTTTTCATTCTTCAGGTAGGCAATGGCCTTATCGGCCTCGTGTTTTGGTGAGTACTCCTTCGGATCGAAGCGGTTACCGTCGGTATCGTAGTAGTGGGGATCTTTATGCACATCCCAGGTACCGTAGGAGTACCAGTAGTTGAATCCGTGTCTTCGTTCGGGCGGGGTATAAGCATCCCATGCCGGCGTTCGGGGATCGACGTAGTGGCCCGGGTTTACGGGATCGTTGGGCAGGGGATATTCGAGGTGCCATTTGCCGATGTATGCCAGCTCATAACCCTGATCGGCCAACACATCGCTGAAGGTGGTCACATCGGCTCGCAGCGAGCTGACCGGGCGGGTGGCATTGCAGTTGAGGGGAACACCGCTCGATCCGGGGAAGAGGCCGGTCATGAGGCTTCCCCGGTGGGGACTGCAGAGGGGGCAGTTGCTCACCATGCGGGTGAGCACAATGCCCTCTTTGGCAAACCGGTCGAGTTGGGGGGTATAGACCGGGTCCGCCTTTGTCCGGATGGCTCCGGCAAATTCCGGTTGATCCCAGAAGGCCAGCGACTGCTTTCTGAACTGATCGGGGAATACATAGACCAGGTTGAGGGGTTGTTCCGGCTGTGGAGAGTGGCAGGCTGCCATGCCGGCCAGCAGGGCTCCGTAAATGAAATGGCGCTTCATCTTTTCAGGTATTTTATTTAAACATTCGGCTTTAATTATCAGTGGTCATCATCGATTTGTCAGAGACCAAACCAGGACGTCACATAGAGAAAATGATCTCCTGACCTTCGCGTGTCTCTATCTCAATAACGGCTTTTTGGCTGTCGGCAGCTCTCCATGGTGCTCCTTCCACGTTGAGCGTTCCTTCCGCTCCGGCAAAGGGATTTTTCATCTTCAGGGGAGCGCCAGCCAGCGATCGGACAGTAACGCGGGTGACTTTCCCGTTTTGCTTTTCTGCCGATACCAGGAAGGCCCCTTCGGTCCGTAGTGTTTTGAATGACACATCCTTCCACGAGGCGGGGATGGCCGGGAAGAGCTCTATGGTGCCGGTATGGCTCTGTATCAGCATCTCATGGATGGCTCCTGCGAAGGCGAAATTCCCCTCCAGGGTAAAAGGGCGGTACCGGTAGTTGGAGTATCCTTTTCCTGATTGGTCGCCGTTGATATGGAAGCTGTTGGTCGATACGAAGTTCTCCGCAAAGATCCGTAGTGTTTCGGATGCTTTCTCTCCGTTCTTTGCCCGGGCCCACAGCGAGGCGTACCAGGGGAATGAGAATCCGATCCACTGGCGTGTTCCCAGCTCCTCTAACTGTTGAAGGCTGGCTTCGATGATCTTTTTATCCCGTTCTCCATGCGAAGGGTCGATCATACCGAGCGGATAAACGGGTACCATGTGGGAGAGGTGGCGGTGGGAGATGTGGAGCGGGATCCCGGGAGCGAGCAGGAGAAGATGGTCGTCGGAGATGCTCAGCTCCGGCCACTCATTGAGCTGTTCCATAAACATCCGGCTCTCCTCGTCTCTGTTCAGCTCTTTAGCTAACTCGGCCGCTTTTTCGAGCGTCCACCGGATGAAGGCCAGGTCGTAGTTGGTCGTCTCTTTAAACCATGCCTTTTCGGTATCGTCGAAGATCTCCGGAGAGGAGCTCATGGGCAGCTTTCGTTTGCCTGATGCGGTTTTAACCGACAGGTTATTAAAGAATTGAGCCACGCCCGAGAACCAGGGGTAAGCCCGGGTTTCTAAGAACTGCCGATCCATGGTATAACGCCACTGCCAGTAGAAATTCTGAGCCAGCCAGCCCGGGGTGCCGATGCTGTGGGTATACTGCCACCAGGCGGGCATCAGTCGCCCCTCAATATCGGTAATGCCGGGGTATGCCAATCCCTCTGTTTCAAAAAAAGAGCGGGCATATTTCTCTCCCTCCGGTTTGGTTCTCCAGAGCCAGTCGGTGAATATCCGGGCCTCTTCGATGTAGTTGCCGTTGTATGCCGGCCAGTAGCTAAGCTGCGTGTTAAGGTCGTGGTGGAAGTCACCCGCCCACGGGGGCAGTTTCCCGTTGTCGGCGGTCCATATCGCCTGCAGCGAGATGGGGATATCGGAGATGCCGGTAACGGAGCCGAACTTATAGATATCGCGAAGGTACTGTTTCTGAAGGATGCTATCGGGGATCTGCACCATCGACTTGCTCCAGAAATCTTTCCAGTCCGCCGTATGGTTTTCGACACTTTCGGTATAGCGCTTCTGAACCGCTTCCTCCAGTTGGTTGATCAGCTCCGTATCGCTGATGGAGTCGGGATTGTTTTGCATACTCCATACGGCAGTCACGGTTTGATGGCGGTCCTCATGCCACGCCAGGAGGATGCTGTAGCTGTTGCCCAGGGAGGTCTGCTGGTAATAGTAGCTGGTGTTGTTCTTATGGATGATTTCAGGCTCCGGGTATCCGAGGCTCTTCAGCTCCTGTCTCGACTGGTCGTCTTCATCTTTAAACGTCAACCGGCCGGCATAGTCGGGAGCGATCAATTGCGGTATCAGCCCCTCTTTGGCGTTTTTGATGCGGAACCATCCTTCGGGAGCAGAGGCATTGACGAAAGCGGTGAACTCGATCCCGCCGGGCCACGATACGGTGGTGATGCCATGGGCGAGGGACAGGCGAGCGCTCGCTTCCTCACCCCACCCGGTAATATCGATCTCGATGGCTCCGCCGGGGATTTTCGTCGGATAGGGGTATTTGCGCAGCTCTTCACGCAGATCCTGTGCCTGTTTGTAATCTCCGCTCTTCCAGAGCTTATAGAGGTTTTGGTAGGTATGTTCCGGCGGGAAGATCTCCTCCACCTGCCGCAGGTCCCACAGGTCAATCCGGTCTAACGAAAGCCTCAGGCGGTTCTCATTCTGCCATACCAGGCAGCCTAACAGTCCGTTGCCCAGAGGAATGGCCTCATCCCACTGGGTGGGAAGCTGTTTGAAATCCATCATCATGTATGGATTCTGTGAGGCATCCGGGGTATGGTCTTGCCGGGAGTTCTCATTGCAGGAGAAGAGCATACATGCCAATGCGAGGGTCGAAAGAGCGATAGATATTGGTTTTTTGGGTTTCATAATTAATGTTTTGTATTCAAAGAACTTATTGTGCTAATTTTTTTTGGCGCAGCAGTGCTTCCAGGTAGTAGTAGTCGGCATAGTTCAGGGGCACATCGATCTCAGCGTTATGAGGGATGCTTCCTACGGAGTGCTTCAGCAGGAAGAAGTTGTTGGTGCCGATCTCGGCGCGGTAGGATGGAGAGGAGAGGCTCTGAAGGATTTTTTTCGCTGCACTCCGTAATTTCTCTCCCTGATCTGAATAGGAGCTCAGCTCGCAGAGGGCTGAGGCCGTGATTGCTGCTGCCGAGGCATCGCGGGGTTCATCGGGGATTTTGGGCGCGTTAAAGTCCCAGTAGGGGACCATATCCTCCGGCATATTGGGGTGGTTGAGGAGGAAGCCGGCAATATTCTCGGCCTGCTTCAGGTACTTCACATCGTTGGTGTAACGGTAGCAGATGGTATACCCGTAGAGGCCCCATGCCTGTCCGCGTGCCCATGCCGATTCATCGGCATAACCCTGTGCCGTATTCTTCTTCCGCACCATCCCGGTCTCCGGATCGTAATCGACCACATGGTAAGAGCTGTGATCATCGCGGAAATGGTTCTCCATTGTTTTGTCGGCATGGCTGACGGCCATATGGTAGAAGGTAGAGTCGCCGGTTAGTTGCGTTACCTTAAAGAAGAGCTCCAGGTTCATCATATTATCGATGATCACCGGGCATTTCCATCCGCGGGTTGCCTGCCAGCCGATCTCCGTGTTCCACGACTGGGTTACGCCGGCAGCCGGGCGAAAGCGGGTGGCCAGCGATTCAGCCGCTTTGATCATGACATCCTTATAGGCTTCGTTTTTTGTCAGGCGGTAGGCATTGCCGAAGCTGCAGTTGATCATGAAACCGACATCGTGGTGCCAGGTGAGGTTTTTCACCGCTTCAATCGATTCCGTGACCTGTATGCCGTAGTTCTTCCACTTCTCATCGTTGGTCAGCTCATACAGATACCACATGGTTCCCGGGAAGAAGCCGCTGGTCCAGTCTTCCATTTTCACATAAGTTGTATTTCCCTCCCGGTTGATGGTGCGGGGATTTAACACTTTACCCTGTTCCTGAATGGACTGCAGCTGCAGGCCGATCTGCCCGGCGGCATAGGTTACCGGATTATCGTCTTTATTCTCTTTTGAGTTGACCTGCGTGCAAGCGGTTGCTGCCAGGAAAAGGAGGATGATAATGATGGAGTGCTGTTGTGTCATGATAAAAAAATTGAAGATTCTTTCGATTTTGTCTTTTTTTGTTTGGAATTTTTCTCTTGTTATCGTCAGATAATTGCGTTTCATATCCTATTCACTATTTCGGGTTACTCTATTTTTGATAATGTTATTTGACTTGTCAGTCCGTGCTGCCGGGTAAATGTCAGTTGGGTATTGCCGTTGTACCGGCCGGTAACGCGGCAGTTTTCTGCGGTATTGGAAAGGTCCCAAGCTCCTCTGATCGTAATGGTGATATCTGCGGGTGCTGCTGCATTGTAATACCAATGGCGGGAGTATACTCCGCGCTCCTGTCGCTTTCCGTCGATGATAAGATCATCGGCAGGACCGTCGTAGAGGTGCAGGTCGGGATCGCAGACACTGAGATGCAGATGCTGTTCATTTTCACGGATCATGACCATGCAGGGAGCAGATACCGACAACAGCTTCTCTGAGCGGAACTGGTTTCCCGGTTCAAACAGCATAATGGCGGTTGTATTGGTCTCTTTGTCCCAAACAATATGTGCATTTTTATCTTTTTGATGCACCTCGTAAGGAGGATTGCTGCTTTTCAGGGATTGATCAAACCGGGCAGCCTCTTCCGGATTGCTTTTTACCAGTATGGCATACTCATATGATTCATCTTTTGGTGCATTGCCATGGGTGATCACTGCCGAGGCAAAATCCCCGAAGGCAGGTTCGCAGGTTGCCTGGTGCCTCGACTCCTGGTGTTGTTTGAGGAGGATGAATGAGTTGCCGGGAGAGACAAAATAGTAGTTGTTATGGATATCAGAAATCCAGTTCCACTGCTGATTGTTGATCGTTGTTGCCAGAGGAAACTCCTCCATCGGGTAGCCGTTAAGCAAAATGGGATCTTTTGTGTCGGCGAGGTGACTTTGAAAGAGGGTTGTTTCTGTGGGGTACTCCTCTACGCTGTTTTCGATATCACTGCCCAGGCAGATAATGCGGTTATCGAAGAAGAAGACCGATTTGCGGGCGCGGTGGCTGCCGTTATACTTATCGTGTTCGTGCAGTTTCATCGCGAAGGCACCTTGCTTGTTATCGAGGTGGATGGCTCCGGCGAACGCCTCGTCGGAGAGCAGCATCTCTTCGAATCCCGACCGGGGACAGGGTTTGATTATTTGCGCTTTCAGCTGATCGACCGGCAGGTGTATGGTGGTTGTTCCGGGCCAGCGGTTCCAGTCCCACCCCTCCATTTGAAATCCGCTGGCGGCGTTGGTGACCGGATCACCGCTGCCGAGGATCTGCAGATGTCCGTAGGTGATATACCGTCCGTAATAGTTGGCGCCGATATAGGCTTCTGCGGCCCACAGGTATCGGCTGTGTCCGCGGGCGGTCACCAGCCAGTCATCACGGCGGTGGATAGCCAGAGCCGCGTAGTTCATGGGCCAGTTGCCGGAGGGGTTATCTTCGGGTGTGATCTCTCTTTCCAGAAAGATCCGGGTGAATTGTTCCGGTTTGTCGTGTTGGCTCAACCGCAGGTAAGCCCGCGCCAGCTCCGTATCGACCGGCTCTGTTCCGTCGGGTGAACCGGCTAATGCCAGTATGGCATAGTGGTCGGGATGCAGCTCTCCCTTTCCGTTGGGGTGTCTGGCGCTCAGTGAGAGCGGCCACTGTTTCAGGTTGCAGTAGAGCCTCATCATCAGCAGTGCCCTTTTCAGGTTCTGATGTGCTTCGGCGGAGACGGCAAAATCGGTATGGCTTAACAGCCAGACCATCAGCGTGGCTCCGTCAAAGCCGCCGATCGCGTAAGCGGGATAGAGACTGGCATGATGAAAGACCGAGCCATCGGGCTTCAGAAAGTCTTCGAGGCCGTCGGCATGCATTAACCCGTTATTGATGTAGCGACTGAATGCTTTCAGGTAGGTTGCCTTCTCCGGTGTGTCGGGAAGCATCAGGATACTCAGTAACCTGCCTGTTACGGATGTATTGAAAGCATCGGCGCTGATCCCTTTGGCTTTGGGAGCCGCTTTTACTTCCGCGACGCCCGATAACCACTCCATGGCTTTTTGCGCCTCCGATGCCAGTCCGGCCTCTGTCAATACCTTCTTCATTAAAAAAAAGGAGGTATAGAAATTACGCAGGGCATAACCCGAGTGCGACAGGGTTCCTGTACCACTCCCTGCCTGAAAACCCTGGTCAAGCAGATGTTTTGTCAGTTGAAGAAAGTAGCTCTCCAGCTCTTGTCTATGGGTTGTATCCGCAGGGTTTTGCCAGGCATCAGCAACGGTCCCCATAAAGGAGGTGTACGCTTTTAGATCGAGGCCCGATAATTCCAGTTTTTGAAGCGCACCTCTGTTGTTCAATCCGTAAAGCTGTCCATGGTATGTGTACCAGATGGGAGTGCCGGTGATCTGGTTTGCTGTCTGGTGGATTTGGTAACTTCTGAAATGTTGTCTGATTTTTTCTATGTTAATACTCTTACGGTTATTTGCCGGGGCAATGGTTCTCCGCATCCGTTCTTCGATCCGGCGAATGCTCTCTTTCTCGCTGACAGAGAGTGTTTTCTTTACGGGTATGTCGAAGGTGTTTTGAGCGTGTCTGTGAAGGATCAGCCAGTGGTCCCAGGCCTTGGGGTTGACGAAGGGTAGCTGATGGTCGGCCATAGGGAAGCGGCTGTCGGTATAGGCTGTAAAGAGGA